>JAIYCN010000313.1 GCA_027487995.1 Rubrivivax sp.
ACTTGGCCTGGTTGTTGGCGAATCGCATCTCGATGGCGGTTTCCTCGTCCTTCAGCAGGCGCTGCAGTTCCAGCACCGTCTTGCGCGGCAGGATCACTTCCTGCTTGGGCATGTCATGTTCCAGCTGCGCCTGCGCCAGGGCCAAGCGGTGGCCGTCCGTGGCCACCAGCGTCAGCGTCTTGCCTTCGGCGACGAACAGGATGCCGTTGAGGTAGTAGCGGATGTCGTGCACGGCCATGGCGAAATGCACCTGACCAATGAGCGACTTCAACGTGGCCTGGGGCACCGAGAAGGCCGGCCCGAAGTCCACCGATTCGTTGACCAGCGGGAAGTCGTCTGCCGGCAGCGTTTGCAGCGTGAAGCGGCTCTTGCCACCCTGCAGCGTCAGGCGGTTCTGCGCCGTGCTCAAGGACACCACCTGGTCCGCAGGCAGCGTGCGCAGGATGTCGATGAGCTTTCGGGTGCCCACGGTGGTGGCGTAATTGCCGTCGTCACCGCCGAGCGTGGCCCGGGTGCGCACCTGGATTTCCAAATCCGATGTCGTGAACTCGACCTCTTGACCTGTTTTGCGCATGAGCACATTGGCCAGGATGGGCAGGGTGTGCCGCCGCTCCACGATGCCGGCCACAGCCTGCAGCGCGTTGAGGATCTGTTCTTGTGCCGCCTTCACGACAATCATGTTTTCAATCTTTCAGATTGGTAGAACTGAATAGAGGCTTCCACGAACTGTGGAAAACCGTATTTTCACCTGTTTTTTCAAGCACTTGGGGCCTCCACAACCCTGTGTCTGAATCCGGTATGGAGGCGGGACTGGGAGACAACAACTTTGGTCTGAGGCCATGGCCTGTGGGCAACGTTCAGGTTGTTCGCCCGCCATACCGGACTTGTCCCCAGACTTGTCCCACTTCCTGAAGCCGAGCTGCTTCGACACTCAGCCCTTGAGGGTCTGCTCCAGCACGTGCAACTGCTGGTTCAGTTCAGGGTCTTTTTGCCGTTCTCCGCCAATCTTGCGCACCGCGTGCAGCACGGTGGTGTGGTCGCGCCCACCGAAGCTGTCGCCAATCTCGGGCAGGCTCTTCTGGGTCATCTCCTTGGCCAGGTACATGGCAATCTGGCGCGGCCGCGCGATTGAATTGGGCCGCTTCTTGGAATACATGTCCGCCACCTTGATCTTGTAGAAATCGGCCACTGTCTTCTGGATGTTCTCGATGGAGATCTGGCGGTTCTGAAGGCTCAGAAGATCCTTGAGCGCTTCGCGGGCCAGGTTGATGGTGATGTCCTTGTGCGTGAAGCGCGCGTAGGCCAGCACCTTGCGCAACGCACCTTCGAGTTCACGCACGTTGGCCCGCACGTTCTTGGCCACGAAGAAGGCCACTTCCTCAGGCATCGCAGCCCCTTCGCTGACCGCCTTGCGGATCAGGATGGCCACGCGCATTTCCAGTTCGGGCGGCTCGATGGCCACGGTCAAGCCTGCGTCGAACCGGCTGGTCAGGCGCTGGTCGATGTCCACCAACCCCTTGGGGTAGGTGTCGCTGGTCATGATGATGTGCGCCTTCTTGGCCAGCAGCGCCTCAAACGCATTGAAGAACTCTTCCTGCGTGCGCTCCTTGCCGGCAAAGAACTGCACGTCATCGATCAACAGCAGATCCAGGCGGTGGTACTTGGCCTTGAGTTCGTCGAAGGTCTTGCGCTGGTAGTTCTTCACCACGTCGGAGATGAACTGCTCTGCATGCAGGTACAGGATGCGCGCGTCCGGCTTGTCCTTGAGCAGCGCATTGCCCACCGCATGGATGAGGTGCGTTTTGCCCAGGCCTACGCCACCGTAGATAAACAGGGGGTTGTACATGACCCCAGGCGCACCAGCCACGTGCAGTGCGGCGGTGCGCGCCATCTGGTTGGCACGGCCGGCCACCAGCGTGTCGAAGGTGAGAGCGGGGTTCAGCCGGTTGGTCGACACGCCCGGCGGCACCACCGCGCCAGACGCAAAGCCGTTGCGTGCTGCAATGTGCGGCGATGGCTCGGTTGACGCTGATGTCGAACCCGGTGCCGCTGACGTGGGTCTGGCCTGTGGGCTGGTGTGGTTCTCGGCCTGGCCGTCATGGCCGTGAGACGCCGCATGGGGCGTCGGCACGAAGGCGCCGTCGTTGAGAAGCTGACGAACTGAGCCTGAACCAGAGCGCAGGAGCCGGGTGGCACCGGCGCCGGAGGGCGCCGGGTTTGGTGCCAGGGAGAGCTCGAGCCCCACCTCGCGGTCGGCCACCTCACTCATGACGGCCTGAATACGGCCACCGTATTGCGTGCGGATCCAATCCAGCTTGAAGCGGTTGGGCACGGACAACCGAGCGATGAGTCGGTTGGGAGGGCTCTCGGAAAGCACGGGCTCGGGCAGCGGGCGCATCCAGGTGTTGAACTGCTGTTCGGGTATTTCGGCGGCCAAGCGCTCGCAGCAGCGGTTCCAGAAGTCGGGGATCATTGTGGATAACTGGTCTGTCAGGAGTCGCATTCTAGTGAGTTGGGCGGCCTGTGGACGAGGGTTATCCACAGCCTTTTGACCTGCTTTGAGGACTTGACAAGGCCAACCAAAAGGGGCACTTGTTTGGAGGGGCGATGATTCAGGTTTGACCAGACCAGTCCGCGGTGTTCTAATAGCGGGTTTTCCCGATTTCAGGCCTCTACCATGAAGCGCACCTATCAACCTTCCAAGACGCGCCGCGCTCGCACGCACGGTTTCCTGGTTCGCATGAAGACCCGCGGTGGCCGCGCCGTCATTCGTGCGCGCCGTGCCAAGGGCCGCAAGCGCCTGGCTGTCTAAAAGTCGTCTGCCTGAGCAGCACCCGCCGGCCGTCGGCTTTCGCCGCATGGCGCCGTGTCCGGCATGGGTCGGCTCTGAAGCCGCATGGGGCGCCCGGGTCTTCCGGCCAGCGCCCTTTTTCATTTGCTGAGCAAACCACCGGTTCGCGTCATCACGAACGCTGAAGATTTTCAGCGGGCGCTGGGCAAGCCTTGGCTGGCCAAAACCCCACACTTTGCGGTGCATCACCATCCCCAGGGGGTGTTCCGTCGCGTGCGCAGCACCGGAAAACAGGATTTATCCTCAACAGCAGACACACCCGAACGTCAGCCTGTGGATAACTCTTTTGAAAACCCGGTGGACAACCCAGTGGAAGACTCTCTGGAAACCGCTTGGGCGGGCTATGTGGTGCCCAAACGCCACGCGCGGCGCGCCGTGACCCGCAATTTGCTGCGCCGGCAAATGCGGCAAGTGCTGCATGAGCAGCAGGCTGCCGCGCCTGGCCTGCCGGCAGGGATGTGGGTGCTTCGCCTTCGCCAGGGTTTCGACCGAACCGCATTCCCCAGTGCGGCATCCACGCCATTGCGTCAACAGGCGCGCCTGGAACTGCAGGCCTTGATGGAGGCCGCGTTGAAGCGCCTGAGGGGGCCAAGCGCATGAGCATGACGTTGGCTGCCCGCATTCTGAGTGGGCCCATCCGGGCCTACCGCTTGTTGCTCAGCCCTTGGCTTGGCACACAATGCCGCTTTACGCCCACCTGTTCGCTGTATGCCTTGCAGGCTTTGGAACATCACGGGGCGTGGAAGGGCTTGGGTCTGGCCGGCTGGCGCGTCTTGCGTTGCCACCCCTGGTGCCAAGGCGGACATGACCCTGTGCCGGGATGTGCGCCGGCCACCCCACATTCATCGGATCCCCGCTGAGGGGTCTGATTTCAAAGAACACGGATTTCAAACGGACCCCAACCATGACCGACATGCGCCGCACCCTGCTGTGGGTGATCTTCACGATGTCCCTGGTGTTGCTGTGGGACGCCTGGCAAAAGCACAACGGCCAGCCCTCGATGTTCTCGCCGGCGCCGGCCAAGACGGCGGCACCTGCGGCTGCTCCGGCCGCTGTTCCAGCGGGTGTTCAGGGTTCCGGCGCCGCTGGTGTGCCCGCACCAGCCGCGACCGCCACCTCAGGCACGCCTGCGGGTGTGCCGACAGCAGGGGTGAGCGCAGCGGCCCAGACCTTCACCGTGACCACGGACTTGGTCAAGGCCACCTTCAGCAACCGGGGCGGTGAACTGCAGAAGCTGGAATTGCTGCAGCACCGGGACCCCGAAGATGCCACGCGCAACGTGATGCTCTTCGACCAGAGCGCGCAGCGCGTGTACCTGGCCCAAACCGGCCTCATCACCAACCAGGCCGGCGTGGTGCTGCCCAACCACCTGAGCACCCTGCAACTGGTGAGCACGGAAACCGAACTCAAGGATGGCCAGGCCAGCCTGCTGGTGAAGTTCGAGACGCCGGAGTCGGCCAATGGCGTGAAGCTGGCCAAGACCTACACCTTCAAGCGTGGTGACTACACGGTGGGCGTGAAGCACGAACTCACCAATGGCAGTGCCGCGGCCGTCGAGCCACAGCTCTACCTGCAGCTGGTGCGTGACGGCAACCCGCCCCCGGGCGAGTCCGCGTTCTATTTCACCTTCACGGGCCCGGCCCAGTACACCGACGCCAAGAAATTCCAGAAGATCGAGTTCAAGGACATCGAGAAGGGCAAGGCTGATCACGAGAAGTCCGCCGACAACGGCTGGGTGGCCATGGTGCAGCACTATTTCGCCTCGGCCTGGATCCTGGCGGACAAGCAGCCGCGTGAATTCCGCACCGCCAAGGTTGGTGACAACCTGTACTCGATTGCCACCGTGCTGCCGCTGGGCAGCGTGGCCCCTGGTGCCACAGTGGCGCATGAAGCGCGCTTGTTCGCCGGCCCGCAGGAAGAAAAGAAGCTGGCCGAACTGGCACCGGGGCTCGAGCTGGTGAAGGACTACGGCTGGTTCACCGTGCTGGCCAAGCCGCTCTTCTGGCTGCTCGATCAACTCTACAGTGTGATCGGCAACTGGGGCTGGGCCATCGTGGCCCTGGTGTTCCTGCTGAAGGCGGCGTTCTATTGGCTCAATGCCAGTGCGTACCGCAGCATGGGCAAGATGAAGGCCATCAACCCCCGCATCATGGAAATGCGCGAGCGCCTGAAGGACAAGCCGCAGCAGATGCAGCAGGAGATGATGCGCATCTACAAGGAAGAGAAGGTCAACCCGCTGGGCGGTTGTCTGCCCATCCTGGTGCAGATGCCTTTCTTCATTGCGCTGTACTGGGTGCTGCTGTCCAGCGTGGAGATGCGCAATGCCCCGTGGGTCGGCTGGATCAGTGACCTCTCAGCGAAGGACCCCTACTTCATCCTGCCGCTGCTGATGACGGCTTCGTCCCTGTTGCAGACTTGGCTGAACCCCACGCCGCCGGACCCCGTGCAGGCCAAGATGATGTGGATCATGCCCATCGCCTTTTCCTTCATGTTCTTCTTCTTCCCGGCGGGCCTGGTGCTGTACTGGCTGACGAACAACATCCTGTCGATTGCCCAGCAGTGGATGATCAACAAGCAGTTGGGCGTCCTGGGCAAGTAGACCAGTAGAGGAGCGTCATAGGGGTCGCAGGGCGATGCTGCCGCGCGACGAAGACCCGATCGTGGCCGTGGCCACGGCGCCGGGCCGCGGGGCGGTGGGCATCGTGCGCGTTTCGGGGCGGGGCTTGCAGCCGCTGGCGCATGCCTTGTGCGGGCGGGCCCTGGCCATGCGCCACGCCACCTACACGCCGTTTCTCGACGAAGCGGGTCACACCATCGACCAGGGCTTGGCCCTGTACTTCGAGGCGCCGCATTCCTACACCGGTGAGGACGTGCTGGAACTGCAGGCCCACGGCGGGCCAGTGGTGCTGCAGATGCTGTTGCAGCGTTGTCTGCAGGCCGCGTCTGCCTTGGGTCTGCAAGGGTTTCGCCTGGCTGAGCCGGGAGAGTTCACGCGACGCGCCTTCCTCAACGACAAGCTGGACCTGGCGCAGGCCGAAGCGGTGGCCGACCTGATCGACGCCGGTACCGAGGCCGCGGCGCGCTCGGCCGCGCGGTCCCTGCAGGGTGAGTTTTCGCAGCGCATCGACGAACTCGCGCAGCGTGTCCTTCATCTGCGAATGTTGGTGGAGGCCACGCTCGACTTCCCCGAGGAGGACATCGACTTTCTGCAGAAGGCCGATGCACAGGGGCAACTGGACGGCATCGAGTCCACGCTGCGCGCCGTGCTGGCACAGACCCGGCAAGGCGTGCTGCTGCGCGAGGGCCTGCGCGTGGTGATGGCCGGGCAGCCCAATGTGGGCAAGAGTTCCCTGCTCAATGCACTGGCCGGCCAGGACGTGGCCATCGTCACGCCGATTGCGGGCACCACGCGCGACCGCATCGAGCAGGCGCTGCAGATTGAAGGCGTTCCGCTGCAGGTCGTGGACACCGCCGGCCTGCGCGAGCCAGACCACGCGGCTGACGAGGTGGAGCGCATTGGCATCGAGCGCAGTTGGGAAGCCATTCGCACCGCGGATGCGGTGCTGCATGTGCGGGACCTCTCGCGCATGGGCGTTGCAGATTACGACGCCGCTGACGAGGCGATTGCACGCCAACTGGCCCAACACGGCGTGGCCGCTGAACGCGTGCTCGTGGTGATGAACAAGGCCGATGCGCTGCAAGGCATGCACGCAGGCCTCGTGCAGGAGGCGCTGCACACCTCTGCGCTCACTGGCCTGGGGCTGGCCGAATTGCGCCAGGCCCTGCTTGAAAGGGCGGGCTGGCAGGCCCTGCCGGAGGGCGTGGCGCTGGCGCGCACGCGGCACCTGCAGGCCCTGAACCGCTGTGCGGAACACGTGCAGGCGGCGCAGCTTCAGTTGCAGGCCCCGTCACCGGCATTGGACCTGCTGGCCGAAGAGCTGCGACTGGGCCACCAGGCCCTGGGCGAAATCACCGGACAACTCAGTGCCGACGACCTGCTGGGCGTCATCTTCTCCAGCTTCTGCATTGGCAAGTGACCGATGCTGAAACTCTTCACTCGCTACCTCGCCGCCACTTGGGCCGTGGCCCGGGCGGACCTCGCCCTCTTCGGGCGATTTCCGCGCCTGCGCTGGGTGCTGCCCGCGGTAATCGTCATCCCTTCGTTCTACGCCTTCATCTATCTGGACTCGGTCTGGGACCCGGCCAGCCGCACGGGTGCCCTGCCGGTGGCCATCGTCAACCTAGATGATGGGGCCGCCCTGGGCGATCAGCGCTACGAGTTGGGACGTGAGCTCGTTGGTACGCTCCAGACACGCCGCACGTTCGCGTTCACCGTGATGGGTGATGAAGCGGCGGCACGGGCCTCCGTACGCGCGGGGCACCATGTCTTCGCCTTGATCATCCCGGCGGACTTCTCCGCGGCCGCATTGGCCCCCGCCCGTGCAGGTGCGGGCTCCTTGGTGGTGTTCGCCTCCGAAGGCAACAACTACCTGGGCGCAGGCTTTGCCCGGCGCTTTGCCAGCGAACTCGGACATCAGGTCAACGAGTCCCTCAATGAACGGCGGTGGGCAATCGTCCTGGGCAACACCGACCAATCACGAAATCGGCTGGAGCAGTGGCGTGATGGGGTCCGTGCCTTGCGTGACGGGTCGATCGAACTGGACCAGGGTTTGCAGGCGCTGCGGCAGGGCGCGGCGGCCCATGCTGTGGGTGCGGCGCGCCTGCAGGAAGCCAACGGTGCCGCCGCCGACACCATTCGCCAGGTGACGCAGGCGGCCCAGGCCCTGGAGGCCAGGCGCCCTGCACCGGCGGACCTTGCCGCGCTCAAGGACGGCGTGGTTCGCATGAACACGGGCATGGGCGATCTCCAGCAAGGATTGGTGAGGTTAGAAGACGGCGCGCGGAACCTTCATCAGGGTCTGGTGCAGTGGCGCGAAGAGGTGGCGCCCATTCCACTGTTGGGCGACCGGGCGCTGGAAAGCACCGAGCCGCTGCTGGTGGGTGCCGCCGCGATGCGCGGGGGCACGCGGCTGGCGCGGGATGCCAGTGTGCAGTTGAGCCAAGGCATGCAGGAGCTGGGACTGGGGGTGACGCAGTTGGTTGATGGCCTGTCTGCGCAGGCCGGCACTGCCTCGGCTTTGGCTGCGCGCATGCCTGGGGAGGACCGGCTCACTGAGTGGACCAACGGCAGCCGCGCCATCACCGACGCCGCGCAGCAGCTGCGCGAGGGCAGTGCCGGACTTCAAGGGGGGTCGGCCCGTTTGGCCAGCGGGCTGCAGACACTGTTCAAGGCCCTTCCGGCCTCCCTCGACGGGCCTCAGGGCAGCGCAGGCGGATTGGCGGCCACGGTGGAGCCGCGCCTGGAGATCGATGCGCCGGTCCCCAACAACGGCATGGGCTTCCTGCCCAACTTCATTCCGGTGGCCCTGTGGCTGGGAGCGGTGATGACGGCCTTCATCTTCCACTTGCGCCGCCTGCCCGTCACGGTTCAGGACAGCCCCGCCCTGTCCTTGCTGCTGGGCAAGATGAGTGTGCTGGGCGGCATCAACCTGGCCCAGGCCGCCTGCGTGCTGCTGATGTGCCAGGTGCTGTTGGGGCTGCAGCCGGTGCATGCCACGGGCCTGGCCCTCACCATGGCCTGCAGCGCGCTGACTTTCATGCTGCTGATCCTGTTGCTGGTGCGGCTCTTGGGGGATGCGGGCAAGGGCGCGGCTTTGGTGCTGCTCATCGTGCAGTTGTCAGCCGCCGGTGGGGTGATGCCGATTGAGCTCACCAGCGAGTTCTACAGCGTCATCAGCCCCTGGTTGCCCTTCACCTGGTCGGTGCGTGCGGTGCGGGGCAGTGCCTTTGGGGCCTTTGGGGCTGAATGGGGTGCGGCCCTGTCGGTGCTGCTGATGTTCGCCGTGGTCTTCGTGGCGTTGCTGCTGGTGGTGGGACGCTGGCGCTTCGTCCAGCCCGCCGATCATCGGCCGGCCATGGACATCTGACCGGGTGCGCGCAGCCAACCGCGCTTGAACCCCACCGACGCCGCCTGGTAGTGCGCGATGGCCTCTTCAATGAGGCGCTGCTCATCAATCTCGGCGGCGTTGTCGTCCACCTTCACCACGCGCACGCGGCGCTGCGGCTTGAGCTCCACCACCCAGCCGTTCCGGTACAGGCCCACGGTCTGGTAGTTGGCCAGCAAGGCGCGCGGGTTGTGCGGGCCTTCGGTGAGGATGTCCTGCCCGAAGAAGCGCGAGGTGTAGGGCAGGCCCAGTACGCTGAGGATGGTGGGGGCCACATCGATCTGTGAGGCCAGCGTGTCCACCGTGGATGGCTTGAGGTGCGGCGCCAGCATGATCAGGGGGATGTGGTAGGCCTGCGGCGGCAGTTCCTGCTTGCCTCGGCCGTTGTGCGTGTGGTCGGCGACGATGACGAACAGGGTGTTCTGGGCCCACGGCTTTTGGCGCGCAGCCTTGATGAAACGACCGACCGCGTAGTCGGTGTACTTCACACCCCCCGCACGACCGTTCTTGGACGGGATGTCGATGCGGCCTTCGGGGTAGGTGAAGGGCCGGTGGTTGGAGGTGGTCATGATGTGGGCGAAGAAGGGCTTGCCCGAAGCGTGCTGCGCATCGAGTTGGTCCAGCGCCATGTCGAAGAGATCCTCGTCGGCCACGCCCCACACGGTCTCGTGATGAATGCGGTCGCTGGCGATGGCGCTGCGGTCGACCACGGTGTACCCATTGCCGCCGAAGAAGGCCCGCATGTTGTCGAAGGTGGCGTAGCCGCCGTAGAGGTACTGCGTGGAGTAGCCCGCTTCGCCCAGCACCTGCCCAATGGTGTACAGGCCGCCATTGGCCGGCCGCGTCACGATGGCGTGGCCGGGGGTTGGCGGTACCGACAGGCTCAGGGCCTCCAGGCCCCGCACCGTGCGGGTACCGGTGGCGTACACGCGGGTGAAGTGCAGGCCCTGCTCGGCCAGCGCATCCAGTTCAGGTGTGAGGCCTTCGCTGCCGCCATGGGCCTTCATGAAGGAGGCGCCCATGCTTTCCATGCTCACCAGCACCACGTTCAGGCGCTTGGATGGGTGTTGCGGCGCCACGGCACGCTGCCAACTGTCGCGGTGGAAGGTGTCACGCGGTGGTGATTGGCGGTAGCGCTGCGCCAGCCACGCCTCCAGGGCTTGCGCATCCATCGTGCGGTAAAGCCGCTCATAGTCGAGTTCGTTGTGGCGGAAGGCGTGAAAGAAGTCGTAATAGCCGTTGCCCGCGATTTCGTTGAGCTGCGCGTCGGTGGAGAACTCCTTGTAGCGGCTGTCCACCAGAGGAAAGCTCAGCACCGGTAGCAGGCCCATCGCCACGGCGACCGCGATGCGCCGGCGCCCCGACCAGCCGCAGGGGGTGGCCAAGTGGCGCGCGACCAGTCGCCATTGCAGTGCGCAAAGCACAAGCGCCGCGCTGGCCGCCACGGCCAGTAGCAAGGGCAGGTTGTAGGACTGGCGGATGTTGCCCATCACCTCCTGCGAATACACCAGATAGTCGACGGCCACAAAGTTGAAGCGTGAAGCGAACTCCAGCCAAAAGGTGAACTCCGACAGCGCGGTGAAGCTGAGCACCGCACTGACGGGCACGGTCAACAGCATCCACACCGCCGGCAGCAGGCGCAGCATCCGGCCGCGCCGTGCCGGCCACAGGGCCAGCAGCAGGGCCCCTGCGGCCATCAGGTGCAGAGCAGCCACCGTGTCGAACACGGCACCGATGGCCATGGCCGGCAGCAGCCGCCAGGGCAGCAGCAGAGAAGAATCACCGTTCCACAGCACCAGGCCCAGGCGCACAGTGGCGTTGAGCGCCAGGAAGATCAGCAGGTTGCGCCAAAGTGCGCGGCTGCGTGGTTCGAGTATGGGGGTGTCTAACTGCACTGGATGGTCGAATTCGTTCAGGTCTTGGTCCGGGCTTCTGCACGACGGGTCGCCCACACATAAAGGGTGGGCAGCACCAACAGCGTGAGCACAGTTGCCGTGACGAGGCCACCAATCACCACCACCGCCAACGGACGCTGGGTCTCAGCACCGATGGCATGTGACAGCGCCATGGGCAAGAGGCCCAACATGGCCAGCAAGGCGGTCATCAGCACGGTGCGCAGCCGCGTCAGACTGCCCTGCACCACCGCTTCGATCAAGCCCATACCTTCCTGCTGCAACTGCGTGTAATAGGTGACCATCACCACGCCATTGAGCACGGCCTGCCCGAACAGCGCAATGAAGCCGATGGCCGCCGACACCGACAAGGGGATGTCCAGCAGCGCCAGGGCCATGATGCCGCCGATCATGGCGAAGGGGATGTTGGCGATGATCAGCAGGGCACTGCGGAAGCTGTTGAAGGCGTCGAACAGCAGCAGGAAGATCACGAGGATCGACAGCGGCACCACCCAGGACAGGCGTTTCATGGCCCGCTGTTGGTTTTCGAACTCACCTGACCAGATGATCTCGTAGCCGGCCGGCAGCTGAACGTCCCGTGCGGCGGCGGCTTGCAAGTCTGCCACCACCGATCCCATGTCGCGGTCGCGGATGAAGATGCCCACCGAGGCCACCCGACGACCGTTCTCCCGCGCGATGTTCATGGCGCCGCTGCCATGATGGACGCGCGCCAGCTGAGAAAGCGGCACCTGGGCGCCGGATGGTGTGGCCACCCGCAGGTGCTGCAGGGCGTCGAGATTGCGCTGGCTGGGGTGCAGGCGCACCATCACGGCGAAGTGCCGCTCGCCTTCCCAAAGTTCGCTGGTGGAGCGTCCGGCCAGCGCGGTCTCGATCACGTCCTGGATGTCGCCCACATTCAGGCCGAAGCGGGCAGCGGCCTCGCGGTCGATGTCCAGCCGCACCTGGGGCAGTTGACCGTCGCGGTCGATGAAGGCGCGCGTCACACCCTGAGTGCTGCGCGCAATGCCCACCACCTTGCCGGCCATGCGGTTGAGTTCGGTGAGGTCATCCCCCTTGATCTTCACCACGATCTGCCCGTCGATCTGCGAGATGCTTTCCAGCACGTTGTCGCGGATGGGCTGGGAGAAGGAGACGTCGATGCCGGCCAGTTCCGAGCAGGCGTTGTCCATCTGGTCGATGAGCTGCCGCTTGGTCAAGCCGGGGCGCCATTGGTCCTCGGGCTTGAGCTCCACGAAGGCTTCGAAGGCGTTGAAGATCTTGGGGTCGGTGCCGTCATCGGGGCGGCCCACCTTGCTCACCACCGTGTGCACCTCGGGCACGCTGCGCAGCTTGGAACGGATGGCCGAGGCGGTGGCCTTGGCCTCCTCGGGTGAGACCGAAGGCGGCAGGGCGGCGTTCACCCAGATGGTGCCTTCGTCGAGTTCGGGCAGGAACTCCGAACCCAGGAAGGAGCCCACCACACCGGCTGCGGCCAGGGCCACCAGGGCCCCGGCCATGATCTTGCGAGGGCGGTGGATGGCCCACTCCAGCGCCGGTGTGTACACGCGCTTGCAGGCCTTCACCAGGGCGTTGTCCTCGTGCGGCACGTTCTTTCGCAGCAGCAGCAGGCACAGCAGCGGCACCAGCGACAGGGCCAGCACCAGCGCGCCCACGAGGGCCGAGGTGACGCTCCAGGCCATGGGCGCGAAGATGCGGCCTTCATGGCGCTGCAGCGTGAAGATGGGCAGGTGCGCCGCGATGATGATGATCATGGAGAACAACGTGGGACGGCCCACCTCCACGGTGGCCTTCATCACGGCCTTCATGCGCAGGGCCGCGCTCTTCATCTGGGTTTCGTTGAGCTCACCCAGGCGGCGGAAGATGTTCTCCACCACGATGACCGCGCCGTCCACGATGATGCCGAAGTCCATGGCACCCAGGCTCAGCAGGTTGGCCGGGATGCCCACGAAGGTCAGGCCCAGGAAGGTGGCCATCAGGCTCAAGGGAATCACCGCCGCCACGATGAGCGCTGCACGCAGGTTCTGCAGGAACAGGAACAGCACCAGCGTGACCAGCAAGGCGCCTTCGGTGAGGTTGGAGAACACCGTGCGCAGCGTCTTTCCTATCAGCCACGAACGGTCGTAGTAGGGGATGATTTGCACGCCGGCGGGCAGGCCTTTCGCATTGAGCTCGTCGATGCGGGCCTTCACGCGGTCCAGCACCTCGCTGGGGTTCTCGCCCTTGCGCATCACCACGATGCCGTTGACGATGTCGTCGGTGCCGTCCTGCCCCACCAGCCCCTGCGGCGGGAACTGTCCGATGCGCACCTGCGCCACATCGCGCACCAGCACGTGTGTTCCCTTGTTCTCGGCCACCACCACGCGTTCCACATCCGCCGAAGTGCGGAAGGCGCCCAATGAGCGAACCAGCACCTGCTGGCGGCCCTGCGTCATCGCACCTCCACCCACGTTGGAGTTGGCGCGCTGCAAGGCTTCGAACAATTGATTCAGACTCACCCGGTGGTCGCGCAGGCGGTCCAGGTCGGGGTTGACCTCCACCTCCTTGATGGCCCCGCCCATGGTGACCAGGTCGGCCACGCCGTTGACCTGGCGCAGTGCTTTCTCCACCACCCAGTCCTGGATCTCGCGCAGCTCACGCGGCGAATGCGCATCGCCTTTGAGGCGAAAGCGCATGATCTCGCCGATGGCGGTGGACGGTGGCGGCACGGTGGTCTGCACGCCGGGCGGAAGTTCCAGCCCGCGAAGGCGCTCGATGACCTGCTGCCGCGCCAATTGCGGCGTGCTGCGGTCATCGAAGGTGACCATGCCGTAGGTCAGGCCGTACTGCGTGTGGGTGAACAGGCGCACGGTGTTGGGGATGCCGGTCAGGGCAATCTCCAGCGGAATGGTCACCTGCTTTTCCACCTCTTCGGCTGCGCGGCCGGGGTACAGGGCGATCACGTTGACCTGCGTGTCCGAAACGTCGGGGAAGGCTTCCACCGGCAGGTTCTTGAAGGCGAGCGAACCCGCCCCGATGAACAGGGCCAGTCCCAGCCAGATGAACAGCGGCTGGCGCAGCGAGAACTGAACGACGCGGTTGATCATCGCGCCGCGTCCAGCATCTGGTTGAGGAAGAGTGCGGCGCCCACCACCACCTGCTCGCCGGGCTTGAGCCCTTCGTCCACCAACCACCATTGCGGGCCGGCCGGGCGAAGCTTCACGAAGCGGCGTTCATATCGGCCCGGGCCTTGCGCCACGAAGACACCCAGCTGCTCACCGCGTACGAAGACGGCGTCAGCCGGCACTCGTGCACGACCGTCGTCCAGCGACAGCCGGGCCTGCACGAACATTTCCGCGCGCAGCTTGCCCGAACGGTTGTCCACCCGGGCGCGAAGCTTGATGGTGCGCGATTCCGGGTCCACCAGCTTGGCCACGTGCTCCACCACGGCCTCAAAGCGGTCATCGGGCCAGGCCGCGGTGCTCAAGGCCAGCTTCTCTCCCGGGTGCACCCGGGCCAGCTGGGTTTCATCCAGGTCCATCACGGCCCACAGCCGCGAGGGGTCGCTGACAAGGAACAGTGGCGCGCCACTGCTGTCGGGGCGAAGCTCAAGCCCCGGGTTGACTTGGCGTTCCACCACCACACCGGCCACGGGCGAGGTGATGGTCAGGGATTGATGAATGGCGTTGCGTCCAGTGGGGGATGCAGGTGTGGCCGCATTCGTCGAGTACGGCTCCAGCCGTGCTTGCGCGCGCTGCAGGTCGGCCTGAGCGCGTTCATGCTCGGCTTGCGCCGCTTCCACGTGCTTGCGTGCCACCGCACCCACTTCCAGCAGGCTGCTCGCGCGGTCGAGCTGCTGACGTGCCAAACGCTCGTCGGCCTGGGCACGGCGGGCATCGGCCTGGGCTTGGCCATACTCGGCCGCGCTGATCACGGCCAGCACCGCACCCTTGGCCACGTTCTGCCCCACCTGCGCCTGCACACCCAGCACGCGGCCGGCAAAGGGCGGATACACGCGCGCGGTGGCATCGTCATCCCAGGCCAGGCGGCCGGGCAGCAACAGGGGTTGCTCGGCCGACGCCACCACCTCGGCGGTGCGCAGGCCTTCGGGGTCCTTTTGCCCAGGGAAGCTGATGAGCGTGCCGTTGATGGTGGGCTGCGGCGCCGGCGGTGCGGTGGAGGCGCGCTCGCAGCCGGTCAGGCCCAGGGCCAGCGACGCGAAGGACAGCAGCAGGGCCGAAGCCGTCAACGGGGTGCGACCGGGACGACACAAGGCTGCGCGGGATGGTGTGGGGTTCATGGTGCGATGGCGGTGAGGAAGCGCCAATGCCATTCGGCGCGGGCGGCTTGGGTTTGGGCGGTGATCAGCTCCAGGCGGGCGGCGCGCAGTGCGCGTCGGGCATCCAGCAGTTCCAGCATGCCGGTGCCGCCTCGGGTGTAGGCGGCCTCGGCGGCGTCGGCCAGGCGTTGCGCCGCGGGCATCAGTTGTTCGTCGATCACCTTCAGCCGGGCCTGTGCAGCGCGGCGTTCGCCCATCAGCTGTTCGGTGGTGGCCCGTGCAGCCGCGCGCACCTGGGCCTCATCCAACTGCGCCAACTCCAGGTCGGCTTGGGCGCGTGCGATCTCGCCTTCATAGGCATGGGCTGTGAACAGCGGCACCGTGGCCGACAGCGAGAGTGTGTTGCCACTGCCGCTGGGGTTGACGGGTGTGGCTGGATAGCGGTTGGCCTGTACGCCCACCACCACATCGCGTGTGCGCTGTGATTGGGCCAGGCGTAGGGCTTCGCGGGCTGCCTCGCTGCGCTGTCGCGCGGCCCGCACATCGCCACGGCGCTCCAGCAGGGGCTCAAGCTCAGAATCGCGAGTCGTGTACGTGGCAACACCGGTGACGCTCGTCCACGCAGCAACATCAGCGTCCACCCCCAGGGCCAATGCCAGGCGCGCGCGCAGCGCGGCGGCTTCTGCCGTGGCCTGTGCGGCCTCGCTTCGTATTCGCGCGTCGTCGGCTTGAAGGCGCGCCAGGTCCATCGCGGGGGCATCGCCGGCCTTCACGCGACGATCCAGGAGCTGCAGGGCCTGGGTGTTCAATTCCACGAAGGCCTGCAGGGCCTGCACGCGCGCCTGTGCGGTCTGCAGGTCGAGGAATGCCGAAGTGACGTCGATTCGTGAGTCCACAAAGGCCTGCTCCACATCTGCGCTGGCCGCCTGCTGCTGGAAGCGGGCCGCACGCAGGCGAAGTTCGCGCTTGCCCCCGCGCTCGATGGCCTGGTCCACGCGAAGCTGATGGTCAAAGGCCTTGTCGAGGAAGGATCCATTGCCCCCGCCATTGCGGGGAATCGAATTGGCGCCCACGGTGAGGGCCGGGTTGGGCCTCTGCCCTGCGGCGATTTCATCGGCTCGCGTGCCTTGAAGACGGGCGCGCGCCGCGCGCACGAGGGGATGGCACTCCACACGGGCCAGGGCCTTCTCCAGGTCCAGAAGCGGGCGGGGTTCACCCGGCGACGGTGTGGTGCAGGGGTTTGGGCCTGCCGAGTCTGTGATGGTGCTGGCCGCGGCCGGCAGTGGCAAACCCATGGCGGTGGAACAGGCCAGGAGCGCCAGCAGGGGCCTTGGAAGGCGGAGATGGAGGATGGGCATGGGGTTTGAGAGCAGGGCCTTTCGCAATCTAGAGGCCCAACCTTGCGGTCAGCCAAACACGGATTGGCGTTGCGCTGACGCAGTGACCCGGTCCAGCGATCGGCATCTGGCCTCAATCGGTGTAGCCTTGCACCGTGGAAACGCTGCTGGTGGAAGACGACGACACCATCGCCCGTGAACTGGCGTGGCGGTGGGAGAGACGGCGCTGGGCGCTCACGCGCGCGGCCAGCCTGGCGCAGGCGCGTCCCCTGCTCGCTTCGGCTGGCCGCTTCGATCTGCTGCTGTTGGACCTGGGCCTGCCGGACGGCGACGGCCTGAATCTGCTCGCTGAACTGCGCGAGCGCGACCCGCAGACCGCAGTGTTGGTGCTCACGGCACGGGACCAGGTTTCCGACCGTGTGCTGGGGCTCAAGCAAGGTGCGGACGACTACTTGGTCAAGCCCTTTGCGGTGGAAGAACTGGAGGCCCGCGTGGAGGTGCTGATGCGCCGCCGCCAGGCGGACCAGACCCTGCGCCTGAGCCTGGGTGCGCTGTCCTGGGTGGAGTCCGAGCGGCTGGCCACTGTTCATGGGTCACCCCTTGAACTCAGCCCGCGGGAATTCGAAGTGTTGGGGCTGTTGTTGCGCCGTGCGCCACGCTTGGCGCCCAAGGGCTTTTTGGTGGATGAGATGGCCCGCACCAGCCGTGATGTGGATGACAGCGTGCTTGAGGTCTACATCTCGCGCCTGCGGAAAAAACTGACGGGCAGCGGCCTGGCCATCCGCACCATGCGCGGCTTTGGCTACGTGCTGGAGCGGGAAACCGAGAGGCGGGCTGAGTGAAGAGCGGCGTTGAGGTCACATCCAGGCGGCGAGTGCCGCCTGGCTCCTTGGTGCGCCGGCTGCTGTTGTGGTTGATGGGTCCGCTGTTGATCATCGTGGCCGTCACCGCGGCGTTGGGCGGGTGGTGGGCGCAGCGGTTGGCCGACCAGACCTTTGACCGTTGGCTGTTGGATGCCGCGCGCTCATTGGCCCAACAGGTTCGCCTTGAAGACGGCCGCGCACGGCTGACGCTTGGCGGGGATGCCGAAGCCATCCTGTCCTTCGATGTGCAGGACAGAACCTACTTCAGTGTGCGGCAAGGCGACCGATTGGTGGCGGGCCATGCCGATGTGCCACGGGCGTCCGCGGAGGGTGACCCGGTGTACTTTGACGCCCAGGTGCAGGCCCAGGCGGTGCGTGTGGTTCGACTGGCCGTGCCGGGTGCCGACCCCCCAGCCCATGTCTACATGGCCGAGACACGGCTCAAGCGGCAGGAAGTTCGGCACGACATCCAACTCATGCTCATTCCCACTGGTTTTCTGCTGCTGGTGGCGGCTATTGCCATCACCGCCGCGGTGCGGGCCACGTTGGGCCCGGTGGAGGCGCTCGCGCTCACGTGGCTGGACCAGTCGCACCGGTCACTGGATGAGGTGGATGCGCGGTCTGTGCCGCGTGAGTTGCAGCCCCTGGCCTCTGCGATGAACCGCCTCTTCGCACGGTTGCGTGATGTGCTCGCGCGTGAACGGCGCTTCACGGCAAATGCCGCGCATCAGATTCGAACGCCCCTCACCGGCCTTCAACTCGGGCTTTCTCGTGCGGCTGCCGCGGGCAGCCTGGAAGAGGCCCATGCGGTGATCGCGGATTTGCAGGGCAGTACGCAGCGCACTGCGCGTCTGGTGCAGCAATTGCTGGCCATCAGCCGGTTGGAGCCCGAGGCCGCTGCAAGAACCATGCGGCAAGCGGTGGACCTGCGCGAGGTGGCGCGAGGGGTGGGCCATG
>JAIYCN010000010.1 GCA_027487995.1 Rubrivivax sp.
CACGGCCACGCGAAGCACCGCGGCGCCTGCTCTCCGCTCAAACGCCACCACGCGCGGGTTGCCGGTTTCCAGCCACTCAAGGCGCGTGCCCACATGGCCGTTGCCCAAGGCCGCATGCGTGCGCTTCAGGGCCAGCAGGTCGCGGTAGAAGCCCTCCAGCGGGCGGTCCTTCCAATCGATCGGGTCCTTTTCGAAGAAGGCCAGCCGCTTCTCAAAGAAGGCCTCCTGTCCCCCATAGATCAGCGGTTGCCCCGGCAGCAACATCGCCAGCGTGGCCATGGCCTTGAAGGCCGACACGTCACCAAACAACTCGGCGCATGACCCCTGCCATGAATTGGAATCGTGGTTGGCGGTGTAGAGCATGCGGTAGTCGTCTGCCCCGTAGTGCTCACCGCGCTGTTGCCACCATGCCTGCAAGTCCCGCGCGTCGCCCTCCCCTCGCGCGATGCGCTTGAACACATCCAGCAGTCCCCAGTCGTAGGTTCCGTCGAAGGCTGCGCGATGGTGGACGGGCTCATGCGCCTCGGCCAACAGGTACACCTCGCGCAGCACGGCCAGGCGTGGCCGCACCCGTTCCCAGAATTCGATGGGCACCAGCGCGGCCACGTCGCAGCGGAAGCCGTCGATGCGCGTCTTGTGCATCCACCACAGCATGGCCTGCTCCATCGCGTTCCACACGGCGGGCTGGGTCCAGTCCAGGCCCACCACATCGGTCCAGTACTCGGGCTCGGCCTGCGGGTTGGCGCGGTACACATAGGAGTGGATCTGTCCGCGTTCGTCCTTGAGGTACCAGTCGGGGTGTTCGGTGGTCCAACGGTGATCCCACGCGGTGTGGTTGGCCACCCAATCGATGATCACGCGCAGGCCCAGCGCATGCGCCTTCTCCACCACCCGGTTGAAGTCGTTCAAGGTGCCGAACTCCGGGTTCACTGCCGTGTAGTCGCGCACCGAGTAGTAGCTGCCCAGGCCGCCCTTGCGGTTCAACTCACCGATGGGCTGCAGCGGCATGAACCACAGGATCCCCTGCCCACCCAGCATCCGCGCGATGCGCGGCAGATGGGGCTCAAATGCAGCCAGCGTGCCTTGCGGCGTGTACTGGCGCAGGTTGACCTGGTAGATCGGGGCACGGGTGGCCCAGGGGGCATGAAGAACCGGCATGAGACCTCAACCCTTCACGCCACCGGCGGCCAGACCCGACACCAGCCAGCGTTGCGCCACCAGGAACACCACCGTGATGGGCAGGCCCGAGAGGATCGCCGCCGCCGCGAAGTCGCCCCAGCGGAAGTTGTGTTCGTGCACGAACAGCTTGGCCCCCACGGCCAGTGTCAGTTGATCCTGCTGCGTGAGCAGGATGGACGCCACGGGGTACTCGATGATGGCGCCGATGAACGCCAGCACGAACACCACGGTGAGCGCCGGGATGGCCATGGGCAGCAGCACCTTGCGGAAGGCCTGCCACGGCGTGGCCCCGTCCACGATGGCCGCTTCCTCAATCTCGGTGGGCAGCGTGTCGTAGTAGCCCTTGAGTGTCCAGATGTGGATGGCAAGTCCCCCTGAATAGGCCAGCACCAGCGCCGCATGCGTGTTGTGGCCGATGGCCGGAAAGGCTGCACCCAGCCCGTCGAAGATGGCGTACAGCGCCACCAGGGCCAGCACTGCGGGAAACACCTGCATCAAGGTCAGGCCCACCAGCATCTGCTCGCGTCCCCGAAAGCGGATTCGAGAGATCGCATACGACGCGGTGGTGGACAGTACCAGCGTCACCACGCCTGACATCAGGGCCACCTTCACCGAGTTCCACAACCAGGTCAGCACCGGCAGGTCCGGGATGCGCATCACGCCACCCGCATCGGGCACCGGGAAACCGAGCACGTAGCGCCAATGCTCCAGACTGATTTCGCTGGGCCAGAGAGAACCACTGGCGAAGTTGCCCGGCCGCAATGAAACCGAGAGCACCACCACAAAGGGAAGCAGCACCGCGGCACACATGAGCAGCAGAAACAGGTGCGCGGCCAACAGGCGCCAGCGCTGGTTCTTGGACTGCACGATGGCCATGTCGCTTGCCTCTCCTCAATGGCCCGCGGGCTTGGATTCACCCGTGCGCGTCAGCCGCATCTGCACCACCGTGATCACCGCCACCAGGAGGAAGATCACCGTGGAAATGGCCGCGGCCAAGCCGTACTGGTTGCCCGAATCCTGAAACGCGATGCGTCAGGCGTAGCTCACCAGCATGTCCGTGGTGCCCGCGTGTACATCGCTGTCCAGGTGGTCCGGCCGGCCGCCGGTGAGCAGGCTGATCAGCACGAAGTTGTTGAAGTTGAAGGCGAAGGCCGAGATCAGCAGCGGGGTCAGAGGCTTGATGATGAGCGGCAGCGTGATGCGACGGAAGTTGTCCCACGGCCCTGCGCCCGCAATGGCCGACGCTTCATAGAGGTCCGCCGAGATGGACTGGATCAACCCCGAGCACAGCACCATCATGTAGGGAAAGCCCAGCCAGATGTTGACGATCAGCAGCATCAACCGCGCCAGGTGCGGGTCCGAGAACCACGCGGGCTTGATCCCGAACAGTCCGTTGAGGATGAGGTTGACCTCCCCCAGGTTCTGATTGAACAGGCCCTTGAACACGAGGATGGACAGGAAGGCCGGCACCGCATAAGGCAGGAAGAGCACCACGCGATAAAGCCCACGGCCACGCAGCGCCTCCCAGTTCAAGAGACACGCCAACAGCAGACCCAGCGCGCCGGCGCCCAGCACCGTCAGCCCTGAAAACGCCACCGTCCAGATGAACACGCCCAAGAAGGGTTCGCGGAAATTCGGCTCGGTGAACAGGCGTGCATAGTGCTGAAGGCCCACAAACACGCGGAAGCCCGGTTGCAGCCGTGTGCCGTCGTCGGCTGTGAAGAAGCCGGTGTGCGTATCCGCCACAAAGCGCCACCCGCTGGCGATCTCGCGCAGGCCACCGTCGGCGAGCGATTCGTACACCGGCTCAGCAGCAGCCACTTCGCGCAGACTCACGACGCGCAGCGGCGGCGATCCATCGGGCGCCGTGAAGGTCATGGCCCGCAGCGTCTCCAGCCATTGCACCCGCTCGGCCAGCGTGGCCGCGGCACCCAAGGCCGGGCCTCCCGCCTGCCCACCGTTCGCCTCGCCCACGCCATTACGCGCCACCAAAGCCACAACAGGCTCCGTGCCCGAACCCACCAACACCGGCGCACCAGAGCTCATCGGCACCAAGGGCGGCGACCACCATGCGGCCTGCCCCTCGTTCAACGGCGCCACACGCACCACCGCCCGGCCGTCGCGCAGGAACAGATCAAAGGGCCGCTGCGTCTGCGCGTCCACGATGCGTTCCTGCAGCAACTGCTGCCGCGCCTGCGCCTGGTCCACCAGGTTGCGTGAACTCTGGTTCGTCAAGCCCATGCCCACCGTGTAGAGCATCGGAAACGCCACGAACAGCAGCGCCGCGGCCACACCCGGGAACAGGTAGCGCAAGGCATTCGTGCGGGCCGAGGCGTAGGTCCACACGCCCAGTGCCGTGATGCACAAGAGCACCGTGGCCAGAAGCGACTGCCCTGCCGCGTGCACGGCCATAACGGCCCACAGGCCTGCCGCGCCCAGAACGGCTGAACCCAGCCATGTCCCCTGCATCCGCGCCATGCTCTAGGCCCTCATCCGCCGCGCCGCCGCTTCCAGCGCAGCCCGGGCTTCCTGCCGGCCCTCGGTCAGGTTCGTGAGCGCCGTCTTCATCGCCGACCAGAAGCGCCCCATCTCCGGGTTGCTGGGCGTGGGAACGCCGTCCTGCGCCGAATCCATGATGGTGCGGATGCGCTCGTCCACCGCCAACTCTGCAAAGAACTCGCGGCTGGCCGCAGCGCCCAGGGGCTCGGCGGCATTCAATCGTCGCACGCCCGCAGGCGACAGCAGATGGTGCTCCACCAGTTCCGCACACAGTTCACGCTGGCGCGTGGCGCGGTTGACCATGATGCCCTTCACGCCCACGAAGGGGACGCAGGGCCGACCATCGAGCCGCGGCAAGCGCGCCACACCAAATTCGATGCCGGCGCGGCGAAGGTTCACCCAGGCCCAGGGCCCGTTGATCGTCATGGCCACGCGCCCGGCAGCCATGGCGGCTTCCATCTCTGGGTAGCCACTGCCCGCGGGCATCACGCCTTCGCGGACCAAACGCTCCAATACCTGCGCACCCCGTACCGCGCCCGCCGTGGCCACGCCCACATCCTGCGAATCGATGCTGCCGCCATCGCGCCGCCTGAAGGAATAGCCGCCGTGCGCGGCCAAGAGCGCAAAGGTGAAGTAGTTGTTCGTGTAATCCCAAAGGATCGCGCGGCGCCCCTGTGGCCGCAGGCGCCGATCGATTTCGAACACCTCATCCCAGGACTGCGGCGGCCGCGGCACCAAGGCCTTGTTGTAGATCAGCGTGATGGCCTCCACCGACATCGGGTAGCCCCACAACCGGCCCTGTTGGGTGTAGCCGCGCCAGGCCAGCGGGTCGATGTCCTGCAGCATGGCGCGGTTGGGGCTCACCGAATGCAGGAGGCCGCCCGCAATCCACTCGCCGATTCGGTCGTGTGCGTAGATGTAGAGGTCCGGCCCCTTGCCGGCAGCAGCAGCCTGCTGAAACTTCACAGGGCCCTCATCGGGTGTCTCCACCACCACCGGCACGCCCGTCTCGCGGGTGAAGCCCACACTGGATTCACGCAGGGCCCGGGCGCCCTCGGGCGTGTGCCACACGACGATGGGTGCGCGCGCGGCGTGCGCTGCCGGTGCGCCCACGGCAGCCACCAATCCGAAGGCCGCTGCACCGGTGCGGCGCAGGAACGCCCGACGGCGCACGGCGTGACGAGCGCTCCCACCTGACTCGAACTTCATGCTCCGAATGTAGGAAAACTACATCGTTTTTGCCAGCGGGGAAAACCATCAAAACCATGCTCCGGCTCACTCACGAGCGGACCGGCTCTGCCCGTTACCATCCGCCGATGCCGAGCGCAGAGTCCTTCCCACCGATCCCGCCCGCTCCCCGGTTCAACCCCCGGCCGCGCGTCACGCTCACCCCGGCCCACGAAGGCGCGGTGTGCGTGGTGGTGGACGATGTATTGCTCAATCCGCAGGAGATCCGCGATTGGGCCTGCCGGCAACCCTTGGCACCCCCGAAAGGCTACCCCTACCCCGGTCTGGTGGCCCCGGTTCCCGCGCCGTTCAGCCGACTTTTGGAGGAAAACTTCAATCACCATGTGCGCGGCCACCTGGACGCTCGCCGCACCTTGGAACTCACCGCGCGGGTCAGCCTGGTCACCACGCCTCCCCAGGAATTGCGGCCCGTGCAGTGGCTGTGCCACCGGGACCGCATCGCCGCCAATCCGCGCGAGGTGCTGTTCGCGGCTTCGGTTCTGTATCTTTTCGATGACCCGCGCTTGGGCGGCACCAGCCTGTATCGCCCGCGCCGCAGCGCCCTGGAAACCGATCAACTGCTGGCCGACAGCCAAAGCCTCGGCGCCGCGGACTTCACCAAGCGCTATGGCCTGCAGCCCGGCTACATGACCGAGGGCAACGACTGGTTCGAGCGCACCGCGCGAGTGGAGGCCGCCTTCAACCGGGCCATCTACTATGACGGCAGCATCTTCCATTCCGCCGACGTGCATGACCCCGCTCGGCTGAGCACGCAGCCGCAGGAGGGCCGCTTGTCGATCAACGGCTTCTTCACCTGCCGGCGCAACGCGCATTAGGGCGCATTCGCGCGCGCTGGACAAGCACAGCCCCGCGCACCCAAGGCCCTAAGCCGCGCGGCAATGCTCCTGAATGAACGCCGCATGGTCAGGCATCACGTCCACGCAGGCCTGGATCACCTTCTCGATGCCCTCCAGGTACTGCTGGATCTCCTCCTCGGGGATCAGGTCGGTGAGTGGGTGGTAGCCCTGGGGCTTCACGCGCTGGCCGTGCATCACCTGCAGCCAACTGGGCTTCATGAACAGCTCATTGCCTTCGCGGAACACGCGCCCATGCGTGCGGAAGAGGTCGATGCGGTGCTGCAGTGAAGCGGGAACCTCCATCGTGCGCACATGGTTCCAAAACGGCGTGTCCGTGCGCTCGGTGGCCTTGTAGTGCAGGATGATGAAGTCCCGCACCCACTCGTACTCCAGGCTCATCAAGCGGTTGTATTCGCTGCGGTCCACATCCGAGAACCCTGCCGCCGGGAAATAGGTCAGCAGGTGCGCAATGCCCATCTGCACCAGGTGGATGGAGGTCGACTCAAGCGGCTCCACAAAGCCGCTGGCCAGGCCGATGGACACCACATTCGCATTCCAGGCCTTGTTGCGCTTGCCGGTCTTGAAGCGGATGATGCGCGGCTCGGCCAGGGGTGCCCCATCCAGGTTGCCCATCAGCAAGGCCGTGGCCTCATCTTCACTGATGAAGCGCGACGAATGCACATGCCCGTTGCCGATGCGGTGCTGCAGCGGAATGCGCCACTGCCAGCCGGCCGTGCGCGCCGTGGACCGCGTGTAGGGGGTGAGCTCACGCGCGTTCTCGCAAGGCACGGCCACAGCACGGTCGCAGGGCAGCCAGTGCGACCAGTCTTCCCACCCGGTCTTCAGCGTTTCTTCAATCAGGATGCCGCGGAAACCCGAGCAGTCAACGAAGAAGTCACCCTCCACCACCGAGCCGGACTTCAAGCGCAGCGAGTGCACGTGGCCATTCTCCGGCCGCGTGTGCACCTCCTGCACGATGCCCTCCACCCGCACCACGCCCAGGCGCTCGCTGTAGGCGCGCAGGTAGCGCGCGTACAGCCCCGCGTCGAAGTGGAAGGCATAGGCAATCTGCGAAAGCGGCGAGTTCGGCAAATCAGGCCGCGCGCGCATGAACTTGTTGTTCAGGCAGGCCGCCGTGTTGATGGAATAGGCTTCCAGCGGCTTGGCCTTGCCCGCCAGATGTTGCTTCAGCCAATACTGGTGGAAGTCCACTGTCCAGTTGTCTTGCCCGATAACACCAAAGCCGTGGATGTAGCGGTCTCCCAGGCGGCCCCAGTTCACGAATTCAATGCCCAGCTTGAACGAGGCCTGGGTCTGCCGCATGAACTCGTCTTCGTCGATCTCCAGCATGCGGTTGAACAGCGAGATCATCGGGATCGTCGCTTCGCCCACCCCAATGGTGCCGATGTCGTCGGACTCCACCAAGGTGATGTCGTAGCGGCCGCGCAGCACCTTGGCCAGCGCGGAAGCCGTCATCCAACCCGATGTGCCGCCACCGAGCACCACGATCTTCTTGAGCGCTTGCGTCATGTTCCTACTGCCGAGCAAGAGAAGAAATGAGACGTGAGATCACACCACGCTTGATTGTGCGTGTAAACAAAAAGCCCCGGCCCGGCATCAACCGGACACGGGGCATTGAGGACCAGCGTTGACTTAGAACTTGTAGCCCAAGCGCAGCGCGTAGGCCGCACCCGTCTTGATCTCCGAGTCCACCGTGACGCCGTCGGCCTTGAGCTGGCGGTACACCGGCTTGTTCAGGTTGTTGCCTTCGAAGCGCACGCTCAGGCCCTTCAGGTAGCCCGACTGCAGCTCGTAGCCGATTTGCGCCGACACCCAGGACGAGCCCTCGATGTAGCGCAGCGTCGGGTAGCCGCCCACGGCGTCATTGGCCACGCTGCCCACGTACGTGGTGCGGCGGTTGAGCGCAACCGATGCCTGCAGACCTGCCTGGTCGAAGTACAGCATGAACTTCGTGTTGCCCTTGGACAAGCCCGGCAGCGGGATACGCTGCGTGCTGGTATCCACGGGCTGGTTCGGGTTCGCACCCAACAGGCCCACCGGCAGGTTCACCGAACTGCTGGTGTTGGAGTAGCTGGCCGACAAGCCAAAGCCACCCAGCGGCGCTGCGATCAAACTCAGGGGCGCCGACGCCGACAACTCGAAGCCGCGCAGCGTACCGCCCTGGCCGTTCACGGCCTGGGTGAACGTGCCGATCGGGCCCGCAGGCGGGATGCTCAAGCCGATCTGGTTGGCATAGGACGAGAAGTTGTAGTTCGTATCAGTGAACTTCGTGATGTAGGTGTCCAGGTCCTTGTAGAACACCGCCGCCGCGAAGTAGGCCTTCGTGCCCAGGTACTTCTCGAACGAGAGGTCCAAGGCCGTGGCGCGGTAAGGCTTCAGGAAGGGGTTGCCACCCGAACCCACGAAGCGGCCGAAGGTCGCCTTGTTCTGCGGGTTGGTGTCCACCGCACCGGCAAAAGAATTACGCTGATCGGTGAGGTCGGCGCGGGCAAGCTGCTTGCCCAGGCCAAAGCGCAGCAGGTTGCCGTTGCCGAGGTCGCCGGTCAGGTTCACCGAGGGCAGCACGTCGGTGTAGCTGGTGCCCGCCGTGGTGATGCCCTTGGAAGGGTTGATCAGCACGACGCTGGAGCCCACGCCGGCCAGGTAGCCCGAAGACTCCTGGTCGGTGTTGACGACCTGCGCCCCCACGTTGCCGCGCACAGGCACGCCGCCCATCTTCGTGTCCACCGCCAGCTTGGCATAGGCCGTGGTCACCTTCTCCTGCACGCCCCAGGTCTTGGAGAGGATGTCGTCGTTGTACTTGCGCTGGATAGTCGCACCCGGCCACAAGGCGAAGGTCGGGTCGAAGGTCAGCATGTTCAGGCCCGTTCCGCCGATGTTGTTCTCCACGTAGGCGCTGGAGGGCATCGGGATGCGGTCCTTGCCACCACCCGTGGTCGACACCACCAGGCCCTCATCGGTGATGCGGTCCTTCTTGCGATTGGTGTGGTTGGCACCGAACTGGATCTCGGGGAAGGTGGTATTGGCCAGATCCTTCTTCAGGTCCACGCGGAAGCCATCGACCGAATCCTTGATCGTGGGGCCCTTGGAGTAGCCGGCCTGCGGCACGCCGTCGATGCCCGACCAGCCGGTCTGGTCACGCACCTGGAACAGTGCGGGGTTGGTGTAGTTCAGCGGGTTGCCCACGGTCAGCTTGGGCGCACCAGATCCGCTGTAGTCGAAGCTCAGCGTGTCCACGCCGGTGATGCCGGCATAGGCTTCCACGTCACGCT
The DNA here is from genome assembly GCA_027487995.1 of Rubrivivax sp. Lineage (GTDB taxonomy): Bacteria > Pseudomonadota > Gammaproteobacteria > Burkholderiales > Burkholderiaceae_C > RFTU01. The sequence goes on from JAIYCN010000010.1 coordinate 9,056, forward strand.
CGATGCGCTGCGCGGTGGCACGGTTGACATCCACCACGGCTTGCCAGCCACCGTCGAGCTTGATGGTGTTCTTCCAGCCCAGGGACTTGATGGTGTCGTCGTAGCCGATGCCCTCGGAGTAACCGATGAGCTTGCCGGCCGGGTCGGTACTGTTGAGCGTGTAGGTGCCCTTGCTGGCCACACCGTTGGCCACAGTGGCATTGGTGATGGTGTTGTAGGGGTACAGGCCCGCCTTGATGGCCGTGATCTTGGTGTACGTCTCCGCCTTGGTCTGGAAGTAGTCCAGTTGACTGTTCCAGTTCTGGCTGGGCTTGAAGTTGATGATGGCGGCCACGCCGGTGCGGTCATCGGTGTAGCGGCGCGTGGAGTAGTCCAGGCCGCTGCCGAAGCTGGGCACCTTCACATTGGCAATGCCGGTACCGGTAGCGGTTGCGCCGGTGTAGGCGGTCACGGTGCCGTCACCCCAGCCGCAGCAGGTGAACTGGCTGCTGGTGCCGTCCACACGCACGAAGCCCAGGGCCACACCAATCTTGCGGTCGGCGAAGTTGTCGATGTAGGTGAGGCTGGTGCGGCTGCCCGTGCCTTCCTTGTCCTTGTCCAGGCCCACGCCAGTACGAACCTTGGTGCGGCTGGCCGCAATCACGCGGTTGCGGTAGAGGGTCGGGTCGATCAGCTTGTTGTCGATCGTGCCGGCCAGGCCGCCACCGATCAGGGCTGCGTCAGCCGTCTTGTAGACGGTGGCGCCACCAATCAGTTCAGCCGGATACACGCTCAGGTCCAGTGCGCGGCTGTTGCCGATGCCGGCCTGCTCGCGCCCGTTGATCAGGTAGCCGGAGAAGTCCGGGCCCAGACCGCGGATGCTGATGCTGGAAGCCGTGCCTTCGCGCGTGCGCTGCGAAGTCACACCGGGCAGACGCGCCAGCGATTCGGCGATGGTGGTGTCGGGCAACTTGCCGATGTCTTCGGCATTGAGGGTTTCGACCACGCCGTCTGAATTCTTCTTGGCGCTGATGGCGCTTTCGATGGCACCGCGGATACCGGTCACGGTCACCTGCTGGGCCTGCTGCGCCTGGGCCTGAACGGCCGACAACGCTGCCACGGTGGCCACAGCGGCAGCGGCCGGTGTCAAGGCCGTGCGCACACGGGTACTGCGGCGTGCCCGAACGGTTGCTTCTTTCATGCGATGTTCTCCTGCGTGCTGCATGTGCTTGTTGTGGATGGGTCGGACAAAAACATGGGAAGACCCCTGTTTGCCACGGGATTTTGTACTAAAACTACATGACAGAAAGACTAGGGGAACCCCCAAGAAGTGCGCAGCAGCAACACGACGAACCCACCTAAGGAGCAGGCGAAGTGGATCATCTCCCTCTTGAGATTGGGGTGCCGACCGCCGTAAGTGGTCGATGCAATCGATTTCATGCAGGAACATTTTTGTAATTTAGGTACATTTCTACAGCGCATCTCCCTCCTGTCCACCATGAATTGCTGCCCGTCCCGCACTTTGATCGCTGTGCTGCTGACGTTGGCTCTCAGCGTCGGAACCGCAGCTGCCACCCCAGGCACCACCACCCCTGCCGCCGCTCCCGCCCTGAAGCTGCACGTGCCCTCGCCCGACTGGCGAGACCAGGTCATCTACTTCGCCGTCACCGACCGCTTCGCCGACGGCAACCCGCGCAACAACAACCAGGGCGCAGGCGAATTCGATCCGCGCAACCCCAGCCGCTTCAGTGGTGGTGACCTTCAGGGGCTGCGCCAACACCTTCCCTACATCCAGGGTTTGGGCGCCACCGCGCTGTGGATCACGCCGCCCGTAGCCAACCAATGGCTGAACGCGCAGGGCAGCTACAGCGGCTACCACGGCTACTGGGCCGAGCACTTCATGAAGGTGGACCGGCATTTCGGCACCTTGCAGGACTACAAGCTGTTGTCCGACGCCCTGCACCGCCGCGGCATGTACCTGGTGCAGGACATCGTGGTCAACCATGTGGGCGACTTCTTCTACATGGACCCGCAGCGAGGCTGGCAGGCCAACAAGGGCAGCCATCCCGTCTCCGCGCCCACGCAACGCCCTTTCCACCTCAACAACCAGGCAAGGGCTGAAGACCGCCACGCCGGCATCTACCACTGGACGCCCGACATCCGCGACTACACCAACCGCGAACAGGAATTGCGCTGGCAGATGTCGGGGCTGGACGACCTCAACACCACCCACCCACGCGTTCGAGAAGCCCTGCGCCGCAGCTATGCGCACTGGATCCGCGAGGTGGGCGTGGACGCCTATCGTGTGGACACAGCCTTCTATGTCGAGCCGGAGTTCTTCGAGGACTTCATCTGGCGGCCTGCCAGCGCCGGTGGCACGCCCGGCATGGTAGAAGTGGCCCGGCGCACCGGTCGGAAAGACTTCTTTCTGTTCGGGGAAGGCTTCGGTATTGATGCACCAGGGCAAGACACCCAGGGCCGCCGCATCCAGTCGTACATCCAAGGTGAACCAGCATCCCAGCGCCGGCTGCAGGGCATGCTGAACTTTCCCCTGTACGGCGCCATCGGCGACGTGATCGGCCGTGGCGCCCCCACCGCGGTGCTGGGACAGCGCGTGCGCAGCCAGGTGGCGCTGCACCCGAAGCTGCATTGGATGCCCACGTTTCTCGACAACCACGATGTGGACCGCTTCCTCACATCAGCAGACACACGCGCCCTGGTGCAGGCCCTGGGCGCCATGTTCACACTGCCCGGCATTCCAGTTGTGTATTACGGCACCGAACAAGGCTTCACGCAGCAGCGCGCGTCCATGTTCGCCGCGGGCTGGGGCTCGGGCGGGCGCGACCACTTCAATTTGAATCATCCGCTGGCGCAACAGATCCGGTCGCTTGCTCACCTTCGCAAAGCCCATGCGCCGCTGCGCCGCGGCTGGCCCACGGTGCTGGCCGAGACCACCGCCGACGCTGGCGCGTTGGTGTGGCGCATGAGCCATGAAGGGCAGCACGTGCTGGTGGCGCTGAACACGGCGGATGAGCCGGTGACCGTGCGCGGGTTGGACACCGGATCGCGGCGCGTGGCCGCGCTGCAGCCCGCGTGGCAGTTGAAGGAACCTGTCGAGTCCTCAGCACCCACCGCAACTGCAACACCTGCGGCCACCACAGCACCCACCTTCATCACCCTCAACACCGATCAACAAGGCCGCCTGGACCTCCCGCTCGGCCCACGCGACCTGCGCGTGTGGCATTGGACGGATGAATCACTCCGGGGCACCACGCGCGAAGGCACGCCACAACAAGAAGCCCCGCAGCAACTGCAACAGGCATCCGCGGGCGATGCTGCGTGGCAAACGGTGCTGGATGTGCAAGATCCCGCTGGCGACGACCGTGGGCCCGAAGGCCGCTACACCTACCCCACCGATCCCACTTACGAACAATTGCGCCCGGCCGACATCCGCCGCGTGCAAGTGGCCATGCGCAGCGAAGGCCAGGGCCAGGCCCTGCGCATCACACTCACCATGGCCGGCTTGAGCACGGTGTGGAGCCCCCGCAATGGCTTCGACCACGTGGCCTTCACCACCTTCATCGAACTGCCTGGCGAAGCCAGTGAAGGCGCGCGGGTGATGCCCCTGCAGGATGGTGACGTGCCCGGCAACCTGCGCTGGCACAGGCGCCTGCGGTCACACGGTTGGAGCCTTTCGCTGTTCGACGCCCAAGGGGCCGCAACCGACCACGAAGGCACGCCGTTGACGCGCGGCGTGAAGGTCAGCGCGGACGCCGCGAACAACACCGTGACCTTCACGCTCAGCGCCGCCGCATTGGGCCGACGCAACCTCTCTGGCGCGCGGCTGTGGATCAACACCTGGGACTGGGACGCGCGTTACCGCGGCCTGGGTGAACAGCCCCAGGCCTACAGCTTCGGCGGGGGCAAGCCCGGGCAGCCGAAGGTGATGGACGCCACCGAAGTGCTGGTGCTGCCCTGACACCTCAAGGGGCGCCACGCCCACACGGGCAGCGTCTGACTAATCCCGGGCCTGCGCCATCGCCGACGAGACCCCCTGCAACGCGGCCAGGGTGTCCGTGATCAGCACGGTCGGCATCTCGGCCACATAGGACGAAAAGCGCCCCTTGTGCTCAAAGCGCTGGCGGAACTCCGATTCGAAAAACAGTTCACCCAGGCGCGGCACCAGACCGCCGCCGATGAACACGCCACCATGCGCGCCCAGCGTGAGCGCCACATTGCCCGCGAAACCCCCGAGCATCGCACAGAACACCTGCAGCGTGCGCCGCGCCGAAGCCTGACCGGCCAGGCCCTGCGCCACCACCTCCTCGGTTTTGAGCGCCTGCGCAGGCGCTCCCGTCGCATGGCATACCGCCTCATGCAACAGCGGCAGGCCAATGCCCGACAGCAGGCGCTCGGCCGATACGTGCGGCCACACCGTGCGTGCATGACGAAGCACCTCGTCTTCAAACGTGTCGTGCGCGGACAGCGTCATGTGCCCGCCCTCACCGGGCAAGGGTTGCCAGCCGGCGCGCGTGGGCACCATGCCGGCCACGCCCAGCCCAGTACCCGGCCCGATCACCGCCAACGGCCCCTGCAGGCTGGGCATGCGCCCGTCCCATGATCGCAGCTGGCCTGGGGACAGGTGCGGGAGCGAACACGCCAGGGCCTCGAAGTCGTTGAACACCCGAAGGTTCTGCAAGGCCAGGCGCTTCGCCTCCTCCCGGCGTGAGAAGCGCCAGTGGTTGTTCGTCATCACCACTTCGTCGCCACTCACGGCGGTGGCCAGGGCCCATCCGGCACTCAGGCCACCGCGCTGCGCCTGCGCGCGCAGTCCTGCCGGCAAGGCCGCCAAGTAGTGCCGCATGGCCTCACCGGGCCCTTCGAATTCAGCCGCCGGCAAGGTCTGCACTTCCACCGGCACCTCGCCCGCACGCTCCACCCAGCCGAACCGCGCATTGGTGCCCCCAATGTCGGCCACGACCAAGGGCCCGATCTTGGCGGGCGGCAAGGCGGGCATGACGGCGGAAGGAGAGAACGATTCAGGCATGCGGGGATCAAAATCTGTAGTTTCACTCCAACAGTAGCAAAACTACAGTGCATGTTCTCCCCTGCGAGGGGGAGAGACTACAGAGAAATCCCGAGGAAAATCGTCCGCATTTGTAGTTTCATTACAGCAATGCCTCAACCGCACCCCAGCCCCCGCCTCCTGGCCGACATCGGGGGCACCTATGCCCGCTTCGCCCTGGAAACCGCCCCCGGCGTGCTGGAGCACGTGCGCCGCCTGCGCTGCGACGAACACCCCGACTTCCACCACACGGTGCGCGCCTACCTGGCGTCCGTGCCGTCCGAGCGCATCGAACACGTGGCCGTGGCCATCGCCAATCCAGTC
>JAIYCN010000139.1 GCA_027487995.1 Rubrivivax sp.
AACGTGGTGGCAGGTGACAGCCCTATGCGGTCGGCCAGTTCCAGATTCGTCAGATCGGCGTTGTCCTGCAACAGGGCGAGGAGTTGTCGATCTTGTTCATCAATGGAGAACATAAATTCAAATTTTTACAAAGAATGAAATAATAGTTCATTCAATAAAATCCGTGAATTTTTATTGCGAATAATGCACTAATTCGACAACCTATTCCGCAGCTGGTTTTCTAACATCTCTTGATCGGTTCCATCCCAGAGGGGGTTCTCATGTGCGGCATCGTCGGCGCGGTTTCCCGGCGCAACATCGTTCCGGTCCTGATTGAGGGCCTCAAGCGCCTCGAGTACCGGGGCTACGACTCCTGCGGTGTTGCGGTGCACCAGGACGGTGGACTAAAGCGAGCCCGGAGCACGTCCCGTGTGGCGGAACTTCAACAACAGGCAGCGGCTGAGGGCGTGGCATCGGGTACAGGCATCGCCCACACGCGGTGGGCCACCCATGGTGCACCGGCCGTGCACAACGCGCATCCCCACTTCTCACCCGGGCCGCGCGCGCCTGAGGGTGCTGCGGGCCGCATCGCGCTGGTGCACAACGGCATCATCGAGAACCACGAGGCGTTGCGCGCGCAGCTTCAGGCCCGCGGCTATGTGTTCACCAGCCAGACCGACACCGAGGTGATTGCGCACCTGGTGGACCACCTCTACCAGGGCGACCTGCTGGATGCGGTGCAGCAGGCCACGGCCCAACTGCACGGTGCCTACGCGATTGCGGTGTTCAGCAAGGACGAACCGCACCGCGTGGTGGGCGCGCGCGAAGGCTCGCCCCTCGTGCTGGGCGTGGGTGAGGCGGCGCAGGGCGAGTTCTTCCTGGCATCGGACGCCATGGCGCTGGCAGGGGTGACAGACCAGATCGTCTACCTGGAAGAAGGCGATGTGGTGGACTTGCAGTTGGGGCGCTTTCGCGTGAGCAGTGCGGGGCGTCCGGCTCAGGACGGCACGGGCCACGCGGCACCGGGCCGCTTCATGCCGGTGGAGCGCGAGGTTCGCACGGTGCACGCCCACAGTGGTGCGGCCGAATTGGGGCCCTATCGCCATTACATGCAGAAGGAAATCTTTGAGCAACCCACGGCGATTGCGAACACGCTGGACGCGGTGGACAGCATTCGGCCCGAGTTGTTCGGCGACGGCGCCTACCGCGTGTTCAAGGAAGTCGATTCGGTGCTGATCCTGGCCTGCGGCACGAGCTATTACGCGGGCAGCGTGGCGAAGTATTGGCTGGAGCCGATTGCGCGCATTCCCTGCCAGGTGGAGATTGCCAGCGAATACCGCTACCGCGACAGCGTGCCCAACCCGCGCACGCTGGTGGTGACGATCACCCAAAGCGGCGAAACGGCCGACACGCTGGCCGCGCTCAAGCACGCGCGGGCTCAGGGCATGAGCCACACCCTGACCGTGTGCAACGTTGCCACCAGCGCCATGGTCCGTGAATGCGAGATGGCCTTCATCACGCGCGCCGGTGCGGAGATTGGCGTGGCCTCCACCAAGGCCTTCACCACTCAGTTGGTGGGCCTGTTCCTGCTGACGCTGTCATTGGCGCAGGTGCGCGGACTGCTGAGTGACGAGCAGGAAGCCCAGCACCTCAGGGACCTTCGTCACCTGCCGGTGGCGGTGCAGGCCGTGCTGGCGCTGGAGCCGCAAATCATCGCGTGGTCCCAGGCCTTCACGCCCAAGCAGCACGCGCTGTTCCTGGGCCGCGGCAGCCACTACCCGGTGGCGCTGGAAGGGGCCCTGAAGCTCAAGGAGATCAGCTACATCCATGCCGAGGCCTACCCGGCCGGAGAGTTGAAGCATGGCCCGCTGGCTCTGGTGGACGCGGCGATGCCGGTGGTGACGGTGGCGCCGAACGACCAGTTGCTGGAGAAGTTGAAGAGCAACCTGCAGGAAGTGCGGGCGCGGGGTGGTGAGCTGTATGTGTTTGCCGATGGGGATACGCAGATCAGCTCATCTGAAGGGGTGCACGTGATTCGCATGCCCGAGCACTATGGGGTGCTGTCGCCGATTCTGCATACGGTGCCGCTGCAGTTGCTGGCGTATCACACGGCGTGCGCGCGGGGCACGGATGTGGACAAGCCGAGGAACTTGGCCAAGTCGGTGACGGTGGAGTAGTTTGGCTGGGGGGTGATTTGATCCCCCGGGCGACCGTTCGTGTTCGCCAGCCGGTTCGTTCTTGCCCTCAAGCAGCGGGCACTTGCATCCCGTGGGTTTGCTTGAGGGCCTTGTGTTCGGCGTTGGTCATGAACGCGATGAAAGCGGCAGCGCCAGCGCCATCTACGGCGCGCGAGGCGATGGCGGCTGAGAAGGTGGTGGTGATGCGCACTGCATCCGGCAGATTGCCCAGCAGCCGAATGCCGCGCAGGCCTTGCAGTTCGCTGCGTTGCTGAAAGCCAATGTCCACCTGGCCTTCGGCCACGAGTTGCCCCACAGGGACGCCGGGTGAGGCTTGAACCAGCTTGGGGCGCAGCTCTTCGCTCATGCCCCAACGCTCAAAGAGTTGCAGCAGGGCCTTGCCACTGGGGCCCGTGGAGTAGCCGATGCGGCCAGCCGCGCGCACCGCGGCCTGCAGGCCCGCCTCGCTGGCGATGTCGGCGTTGAGCGTGGTATCCGCGGAGGGCGTTTCAGGGACGGCCACCGCCACATCGGAATCCACGATAGCGCGAATGGAACCCGCTTGCACCAATCCACGCTCGGCCAGGGCCTGAAGCGCATCGCTGGCCAGGATCACCAGGTCGTAGGCTTCACCGGCTTCAACGCGCTTGGCCGCATCCACGCCGCCCATGGAGGTGATCTCCACCGGGCGGCCGGTGGCCTGGGTGTAGGAAGAGACCAGGTCAGCCAACAAGGCTTTGGTGGCCATGGAGGAGATGCCGCGCAAGGAATTCATGAGGTTGATTGTGAACGGTCGTTTCACCGCGCCGCAACCGCCATTTCGCACGGCCACCAAAACGGCTAGAACCTGTGCTGAAATCAAATGCAACCGTGCTCAGCCCGCGTTTGAGACTATGGATGAGGCTGGACAGAATCGCGACCACTCCCTTGGAGCCCGTTCACCATGAGCCGAAGCAAGCCCCTGATCATCGATGTCCACGGCCACTACACCACGGCGCCGGCGGCCCTGGGCGCCTGGCGTGACCGGCAGATTGCCGGCTTGAAGGACCCGTCGGCTGCGCCTGCGGCTTCCGAGCTGCGCATCAGCGACGACGAGATCCGTGAATCCATCGAGGTCAACCAGCTCTCGAAGATGAAGGAGCGCGGCAGCGACCTCACGGTCTTCAGCCCGCGCGCCAGCTTCATGGCCCACCATATCGGCGACTTCAATACTTCCAGCACCTGGGCGTCCATCTGCAACGAACTGTGCTTCCGCGTGAGCCAGCTCTTCCCCGAGAACTTCATTGGCGCGGCCATGCTGCCTCAGTCGCCTGGCGTGGACCCCAAGACCTGCCTGCCGGAGCTGGAGCGCTGCGTGAAGGACTACGGCTTCGTGGCCATCAACCTCAACCCGGACCCTTCCGGTGGCCATTGGACCAGCCCGCCGCTGACCGACCGCCACTGGTACCCCATCTACGAAAAGATGGTGGAGCTGGAGATTCCGGCCATGATCCACGTGAGCACCAGCTGCAACGCCTGCTTCCACACCACCGGGGCGCACTACCTCAACGCGGATACCACGGCCTTCATGCAGTGCCTCACGGGCGACCTGTTCAAGGACTTTCCCACGCTGAAGTTCCTCATCCCACACGGCGGCGGCGCAGTGCCCTACCACTGGGGCCGCTTCCGCGGGCTTGCACAGGAATTGAAGAAGCCGCTGCTGCAGGAGCATCTGCTCAACAACATCTTCTTCGATACCTGCGTGTACCACCAGCCCGGCATCGACCTGCTCACGAAGGTGATCCCGGTGGACAACATCCTGTTTGCCAGCGAAATGATCGGTGCCGTGCGCGGCATCGATCCCTACACCGGCCACTACTACGACGACACCAAGCGCTACATCGAAGACACGCCCAACCTGAACGAAGAGACCCGCTACAAGGTTTATGAAGGCAACGCGCGGCGTGTGTTCCCGCGCCTGGACCGTGCGCTGGCCGCACGCGGACTCTGATCTCGACCCCGACACTGGAGACTGACCATGTACGAACTCGGTGTGGTGTACCGCAACATCCAACGCGCGGACCGCGAAAGCGCCGACGCCTTGGCGGCCTTCGGCTCGGCCACCGTCCATGAGGCCATGGGCCGCGTGGGTCTGCTCAAGCCCTACATGCGCCCCATCTACCCGGGCACCAAGGTCTCGGGCACGGCGGTGACCGTGCTGTTGCAGCCCGGTGACAACTGGATGATGCATGTGGCGGCCGAACAGATCCAGCCCGGTGATGTGGTGGTGGCGGCGGTCACCGCCGACTGCACCGACGGCTACTTCGGTGACCTGTTGGCCACCTCCTTCATGGCCCGCGGCGCGCGGGCGCTGGTGATCGACGCCGGTGTGCGCGACGTGGCAGTGCTGCAGGAAATGGGCTTTCCGGTGTGGAGCAAGGCGATCTCGTCCAAGGGCACGATCAAGGCCACGCTGGGCTCGGTCAACATTCCGGTGGTGTGCGCCGGCATGATGGTCTCGCCGGGTGATGTGATCGTGGCCGACGACGACGGCGTGGTGTGCGTGCCGGCCGTCCGTGCCGTGCAGACCCTGGATGCGGCGCGCAAGCGCGAATCGCTGGAAGGCGAAAAGCGCGCCAAGCTGGCCGCAGGCGTGCTGGGCCTGGACATGTACAACATGCGCGAACCCCTGGCCAAGGCCGGCCTGCGCTACATCGATTGAGCCCATGAACCGACCCACCACCGGTAACCACACCAAGACCAGCGGTTGGCTGGACTGGTACGACGGCCCCATCAAGCCGGCCTTCGCACTGCCCGCAGGCGCGGTGGATGCCCACTGCCATGTCTTTGGCCCCGGCGAGCGCTTCCCCTATGCGCCCGAGCGCAAGTACACGCCGTGTGACGCCAGCCGTGAGCAGCTCTTTGCCCTGCGCGACCATCTGGGCTTTGCGCGCAATGTGATCGTGCAGGCGACCTGCCACGGCGCGGACAACCGGGCCATGGTGGATGCGTGCATCGCATCGGGCGGTAAGGCCCGTGGTGTGGCCACGGTGCGGCGCGACATCAGCGATGCCGATCTGCAGGCCCTGCACGACGCCGGCGTGCGCGGCGTGCGCTTCAACTTCGTCAAGCGGCTGGTCGACTTCACGCCCAAGGACGAATTGATGGAGATCGCCTCGCGCATCCGAGCCTTCGGATGGCATGTGGTGATCTATTTCGAGGCGGTGGACCTGCCGGAACTGTGGGACTTCTTCACGGCGCTGCCCACCACGGTGGTGGTGGACCACATGGGCCGCCCCGATGTCAGCAAGCCGGTGGACGGGCCCGAGTTCGAACTCTTCATGCGCTTCATGCGCGAGCATGAGAACGTGTGGAGCAAGGTGAGCTGCCCCGAGCGCCTGAGCCTCAGCGGCCCCAAGGCCCTGAACGGCGAGCGTGCGCCCTACCGCGATGTGGTGCCCTTTGCCCGCCGCGTGGTGGAAACCTTCCCCGACCGCGTGCTGTGGGGCACCGACTGGCCGCACCCCAACCTGAAGGACCACATGCCCGACGACGGTCTGCTGGTGGACTTCATCCCGCACATTGCGGTGACGGCTGAACTGCAGCAACGCCTGTTGGTGACCAACCCCATGCGCCTGTACTGGCCCGAGGAGTGCTGAGATGGCCCTGGACAAGCCCTACCGGGACATCCCCGGCACCACCATCTTCGATACGGACGAGTCCCGCAAGGGCTACTGGCTCAACCAGTTCTGCTACTCGCTGATGAAACCCGAGAACCGCGCACGCTTCAAGGCTGACGAACGGGCCGTGCTGGACGAATGGCCGATGACCGAGGCGCAGAAGCAAGCCGTGCTGGCCCGCGACCTCAACGCCTGCATTGCCGAGGGCGGCAACATCTATTTTCTGGCGCGCATCGGCGCCACGGATGGCAAGAGCTTTCAGCAGATGGCCGGCTCCATGACCGGCATGAGCGAAGAGGAGTACCGCGCCATGATGATCGGCGGAGGCCGCTCGCCCGATGGCAACCGCCGCCTGGGTGAAGACGGCAATGCCCAGCCGCACCGCCAGCCTCAAGGTTCCAGGAGCTGAGTCACATGGCGCGCATCACCGCATCCGTCTACACCTCCCACGTGCCGGCCATCGGCGTGGCCATGGACACCGGCAAGACCCAGGAGCCCTACTGGCAGCCGCTGTTCCAGGGCTACGAGCCCTCGCGCCAATGGCTGCGCGAGAACACGCCCGATGTGGTCTTCCTGGTCTACAACGACCACGCCACCCAGTTCAGCCTGGACCTGGTGCCCACCTTCGCCATTGGCTGCGCGGCCGAGTTCAAGGTGGCCGATGAGGGCTGGGGCCCGCGCCCGGTGCCCGATGTGCAGGGTCACCCTGAGTTGGCCGCGCATATAAGCCAGTCGGTGATTCAGCAGGACTTCGACCTCACGTTGTGCAACCGCATGGTGGTGGACCATGGCCTGACGGTGCCGCTGTCGCTGATGTGCGGCAACCCGCCGGCTAGCGACTACCGCTGGCCCTTCAAGGTCATTCCCTTCCACGTAAACGTGGTGCAGTACCCGGTGCCCTCGGGCCAGCGCTGCTTTGAACTCGGCCAGGCCCTGCGCCGCGCCATCGAGTCCTTTGACGAAGACCTGAACGTGCAGATCTGGGGCACGGGCGGCATGAGCCACCAGCTGCAGGGCGCGCGCGCGGGCCTCATCAACAAGCCCTGGGACAACGCGTTTCTGGACGATCTAATTGCACAGCCTGCACAACTGGCGCGCAAGCCCCACATCGAATATGTGCGCGAAGCCGGCTCTGAAGGCATTGAGCTGGTGATGTGGCTGATCGCCCGCGGGGCCATGGCCGACGTGGCCGGCGGCGCGGCGCCCACTCTTCGTCACCGTTTCTATCATGTGCCCGCCTCGAACACGGCGGTGGGCCACCTCATTCTGGAGAACGCAGCATGACCATCCATGTGGCTCTTGCCGGCGCCGGCGCCTTCGGCATCAAGCATCTGGACGGACTGCGGAACATTCCCGACGTGAAGGTGATCTCCCTCGTCGGCCGTGAGCTCGCCAAGACGCAGGAAGTGGCGGACAAGTACGGCATTGCGCATGTGACCACCGACCTGTCGGAGTCGCTCAAGATCAAGGAAGTCGATGCGGTGATCCTGTGCACGCCCACGCAGATGCATGCATCGCAGTCGATTGCTTGCCTGGAAGCGGGCAAGCATGTGCAGGTGGAGATTCCCCTGTGCGACATCCTGGCCGAAGGCGAAGCGGTGGTGGCCTTGCAGAAGCAGACGGGGCTGGTGGCCATGTGCGGCCACACGCGCCGCTTCAACCCCAGCCATCAGTATGTGCGCCAGCGCATCGTGGACGGTTCATTCCACATCCAGCAGATGGATGTGCAGACCTACTTTTTCCGCCGCACCAACATGAACGCGCTGGGCCAGCCGCGCAGCTGGACCGACCACCTGCTGTGGCACCACGCCGCGCACACGGTGGACCTGTTCGCCTACCAGGCCCAAAGCCCCGTGGTGCAGGCCCATGCCATCCCGGGGCCCATTCATCCCACCCTGGGCATCGCCATGGACATGAGCATCCAGCTCAAGGCCGCCAACGGCGCCATCTGCACGCTGAGCCTGTCCTTCAACAACGACGGCCCGCTGGGCACCTTCTTCCGCTACATCGGCGACAGCGCCACCTACATCGCGCGCTACGACGATCTCTACACCGGCAAGGACGAGAAGATCGACGTGTCGAAGGTGGCCGTGTCGATGAACGGCATCGAACTGCAGGACCGCGAGTTCATTGCCGCCATCCGCGAAGGCCGTGAGCCCAACGGCAGCGTGGCCCAGGTGCTGCCCTGCTACCAGGTGCTGCACCGGTTGGAGCAACAGCTCAATGCGGCGTAAGGACGATCGTCAGGCGCGTGGCGGGCGGTTCAGCGGCGCCCCTGCCCGGTCAGCCGCGCAATCATGAAACCCGCCGCCTTGGTCAGGTGCGTGCGCACCAGGTTTTCCGCGCGTTCACCCTTGCCCGAAGCGACGGCCTTGAGGATGGCCTCATGCTCATCCCAAATGTTGTGGGGGGTTTCGTCCTTGGTGAGCACTTCGCCGATCACCCTCTGGGTGTAGGTGAGGTGGGGGTCGAGCGTGGAGGCAATGAGCGGGTTGTCGGACAGGCCGTAGAGAAATTCGTGGAACTTCACGTCGGCCAGCGTCATGCGCGCCACCGACCCGGCCGCCACCGCCTTGCGGCCGGCGTCGATGAGGGCGGGGCCCAGCTTGGCCGCACGCTCGGCGTTGAGTTCCGCCGCTCGCCGCGCCGCCAGGCCCTCGAGCACGGCGCGCATGTCGTAGATGTGCTGCACATGATGCGGGTCCAGCGGTGCCACCAGCAGGCCGCGCCCCGGCGCGTCCTGCAGCATGCCCTGGTTGCGCAACAGGGCCAGGGCCTGCTGCACCGGCTGACGCGACACGCCCAAGGCCTGGGCAATCTGCTCCTGGATGATGCGGTCGCCCGGTGCCAGCGCACCGGAGGCGATCTCCTCGAGGATGGCGTCGCGAACCTGATCGACGAGGTTGGGCTGTGCGGTCAGTGCCTTCATGGATGCGGAGTTCCGAATTCAGTGCCAGTCTAGCCTGGGTCAGAACGGGTCATCGTCCAGAACACGCGGGCAGGCCGGCTGCTTCGGCGCGCATCAAGCGGCCTTCAGCAATTGATCGCGCAGGCGGCGGTGTTGAATCTTGCCGGTGGCGGTGCGGGGCAGGTCGGCCTCGTGCATCACCGTCACGGCCTGTGGGCGCTTGTAGCCCGCCATGCGGCTGCGGCACCACTGCAGGAGGTCGTCTTCACCCACGTTGTGGCCTGGGCGCAGCACCACCACCGCGTGCACGGCCTCGCCCCATTTTTCATGCGGCAGGCCCACCACGGCCACGTCCTGCACAGCCGGGTGCGTGGCCACCACCGACTCCACTTCCGACGGGTAGACGTTCTCGCCGCCGGTGATGATCATGTTGCTCTTGCGGTCCACCAGATGGATGAAGCCCTGCTCATCACGACGGGCCATGTCGCCCACCGAACACCAGGCGCCGCGGTAGGCCTCGGCGGTCTTCTCCGGGTTCTTCCAGTAACCGTCGAAGGAGTAGGCGGTGCGGGAGAAGAGTTCGCCCACGGCACCGTCGGGCACCTCCTGTCCGTCGGCGTCCAGCAGGCGGATGGGGCCGGAGCCCGCCCACTCACGGCCGACTGATCCCAGCTTTTCCAGTTGTTCTTCAGGCCGAAGCAGCGTGACCCATCCGGCTTCGGTGGAGCCGTAGAGTTCATGGAGCTTGGCGTTGTGGAAGAACTCCATGATGGCCAGCTTGGTTTCGCGCCGGGCGGGCGCCGAGGAGATCATGAGCTTGTCTACGCGCGAGACGTCGTATTGCGCCTTCACCGTGGCCGGTAGATCCAGAATCATGATGTAGTGCGTGGGCACCAGGGACGTGAAGGTGATCCGCTGTTCGGCCAGCATGGCCAGCAGGGCCTGCGGGTCGAAGCTGCGGGGGTCATCCACAACGATGGTGGCGCCCAAATGCGCAAAGGTATGGCTGAAGTACAGCGAGTTGGCGTGGCACAGGGGCATGACCATCAGCCCTGTGTCGCGGGCCGAAAAGCCCATTTCCAGCGCCGTGGCCAGCGCTATGAGGGTGCTGCCCTCGTGGCTTCGGACCACACCCTTGGGCTTGCCCGTGGTGCCCGAGGTGTACATGAGGGCACTCATGTCAGCGGGTTTGACGACGACGGCCGGCGGGGCCTCGCTTGCCGACTCTATCAGGGCTTCGTAGGCAAGCCAGCCTGGCCGCGGGAGCGCGCCACCGAAGACGATGCAGCGTGAGCCCACCAAGGGCAGTTCTCCACGCACGGCTTCGATGTGCTCGGCCAGGTCCTGCTGCGCGATGACGGCGCGCGCCTCGCTGTTCTGCACGATGTAGGCCATTTCGCCCGGGGTGAGCCGGAAGTTCAGGGGCACGGCTACCAGGCCCGCGCCGGCCAGGGCGGCGTAGAGCTCCATCCATTCCGCGGCGTTGTAGGCCAGCAGGGCCACACGGTCGCCTTTTTCAAGGCCTTGGCTGAGAAGGGCGTTGGCCAGGCGCGTGGCGCGGATGTGCCATTGGGCAAAGGTGAGTTGACGGTGGGAATCGCGCACGGCTAGCTTGGTGGGCTGCAGTCGCGCGTGCGTCTGTACTGCTTCATAAAGGGTCTGGAGATGGTTCATGGCAGCGGATCCTGATGCAGAAATATGCCGAACTCTGAATTCAGAATGCTAATATTATCGTCAACAGGCATCAACGCCAACAGGATGAGGAGACCCGCATGAGCGTTTCAACGCCTCCTGCACTGAAAGATGACGGTGCGGCCGCCCTGATCGCCCGCATGCTCAAGGCGCGCGGCGTGGACCGCGTGTTCGCCCTGTGCGGCGGCCACATCATGCCGATGTGGATGCGGCTGCACCATGAGGGCATCCGGATCGTGGACGTGCGCGACGAGCGTGCGGCCGTGTACATGGCGCATGCCCACGCCGAACTCACCGGTGGGCTGGGCGTGGCGCTGGTCACGGCGGGGCCGGGCGTGACGAATGCCATGACAGGCATTGCCAACGCGCATGTGGCGCGGGCTTCGGTGCTGGTGCTGTCCGGCACCCCGCCGCAGCCCCAGGAAAACCGCGGGGCCTTGCAGGACATATCCCATACCGCTTTCGTGGGGCCGTTGACCCGATTGGCGCGCACGGTGCGCAACCCCGACTTGGTGCTGCAGGAGTTGGACGAGGCCATTGCGCGGGCACTGGGGCAGGGGGGTGAGCCCGGCCCTGTGTTCCTGGACTTCCCGGTGGACACCCTGCGCGCACCCGTGTCGGCTGCAATGGCACTGCCCGAGCGTTTTACGCCGCCGCCGGCGCCGCGGGCCATGCCCGACCCGCAGGCCGTGGCGGCTGCGGTGGACCTGCTGTGGACCGCGAAGCGCCCGCTGGTGATTTCTGGGCGTGGCGCCAAGGGCGCGGGCCCAGCCCTGAGGGCGCTGCTCGATGCCCTGGGCGCGGTTTACCTGGACACCGGCGAAAGCCGCGGCCTGATCGATGACGCGCATCCGTCGGTGGTGGCGGCCATGCGCGGGGCTGTGATGTCGCAGGCCGATGTGGTGCTGACGGTGGGCCGACGCCTGGACTTCCAGCTGGCCTATGGATCGCCGGCGGTGTTCGGGCCAGCGCGTTGGGTGCGCTTGGCAGATCAGGCCAGCGAGCTGCGTGACAACCGGCGAGGTGAGGTGGAGGTGCTGGCCGATGTGCAGGAAACCCTCAAGGCGCTGGTGGCGCAAGCGGGCACCCGCGCCCCGGCCGTGGACCGTGAATGGGCCGCCGCGCTGCGCCAGGAACACCTGCAGCGCTCGCGCAAATTGGTGGCCTCGATGGCGGCCGCACCGGACGGCCCGGACGGGCTGATGCATCCCAACCGCGTCATTGCAGCCCTGCGGGAGGTGCTGCCGGCCAATGCGGTGGTGGTGGCCGATGGGGGCGACTTCCTGAGCTTTGCGCGCGTGGGGCTGCCCGCCTCCACCTACCTGGACCCCGGTTCACTGGGTTGCATCGGGGTGGGCACACCGTTTGGCGTGGCCGCGGCTCTGGCCTGCCCGGGCCGCCTGGTGGTGGTCGCCACGGGCGACGGATCGTTTGGCTTCAACGCCATGGAGTTGGACACCGCGGTGCGCCACTGTGCGCCAGTGCTGGTGGTGGTGGCCAACAACGGCAGTTGGGCCATTGAAGTGCGCGATCAACAAGAGAACCACGGTGTGGTGGTGGGGACCGAATTGCAGTTTGCGGACCATGCGGCCATCGCGCGTGCCCTGGGTGCACATGGCGAGCGGGTCAACCGTGCCGACGAATTGTCCGGTGCCCTGGCCCGGGCATTGGAGCAGGTGGCGGCTGGGCGGCCTGCCCTGCTGGATGTGCTGGTGACGCCACAGGCTGCCTCGTCAGATGCAAAGTCGGGGCTGGCCTGGGTGCCGGACCTGCAGCCCTTGGCTGCATGGGATGCGGCGGAGCGTCAGTGGCGAGGACGCTGACAAACCGCCGTGGAGCCCATCAGGCACTGGCCGCCGTGAACCGCGCCACGATGGCCGCAAACTGCCGCGGCCAGTCCTGCAACCCGCTGGGGTCGTTGTTGAACACCCCCTTGAGGAAGGCCATCGACAGCTCTCGAGTGGCCATCTTCACTTGTGCATTCAGTGCTGCGCCGCCCGTGCCGGAGCGGTCGGTGAACATGCTGTGCGAGCCGCCCTCGAACACGGCCAGCCACTTGCGCGTGCTGCCGGTGGCATCGAAGACGGAGAGCCGGTCGTCCAGACCACTGTAGTAGCCCGGAATCCGGATGATGTCCTCGGTGGACGTGATGTGCAGGGTGGGAACGCGCACCGACCCCAGGATGGCATGCGGGTCGCCCTCACCGTAGAAGGGCGGCGCCGAAATGATGATGGCCGCCTGGATGCGGGGATCGCTCAGGTCCATGGGACCGGATTCGCGGTGCACACGCGCCCCGGCAGCCAGCAAGGTGGTGTTGGCACCATAGGAGTGTCCGGCCGCCACGATGCGCACGCGGTCGATGCGTGCGCCCAGTTCACCGGCCAGGGCCGTGTCCAACGCAAACCGCAGGTCGTGCGCGCGGGCGATGGCTTCCTGGTCCTGAGCTGCGGCCTGCAGGCGACCGACGATGCTCCACAGTCCGCCGCTCCACAGGGCCCTGTCGCTGCCCACATGCTGCAGATGCAGGCTGGCCCACCCCTGGCTGGCCCAATGCGTGCCCAGGTAGGAATAGCCGCGGCGCGAGCCGCCGATGCCGTGCGAGAACACCACCAGCGGCGCCGGATGCGCAGCGCTGGCGGAGCGCGGCATGTACAACCGCACGGGAACGTCGCGCCGGCGCTGGCGGTCGTTCCACTCGAATTCAAGCGCGTCGTAGTCGCGTGAGGCGCTGCTGTCCGCGGCCACGGCGGTGCTGCCGAGCGCGCCGCCCCACGCGCCCAAACCCACCGGTGCTGCCATTCGGCCGAGCAGGCCCAGGGTGCCGCTGGCGCCCATGAGGGTCAGCAAACGGCGGCGTTGGGATGGGTCGGGGCGGAGAGCGTTGCGCGACATGAGAGCAGGGCGTTGGAGGATCGGAAACCCAGACTGCGT
>JAIYCN010000067.1 GCA_027487995.1 Rubrivivax sp.
GAAGGGCCCGAGGTTGCGCTCCCAGAGCTTCCGGCCCTCGACGGTGAAGGCGACGAGTTCCCCGGTGCCGAAGAAAAAGACCACCGTGCGGCCGTCCGTGACCGGGGAGGGCGAGCAGGAGTTGCTGTACTGGCCATCGGTCGAGAACGCGGAGATGTCGGCGCGCCAGAGCACGGCTCCCGTGCGGCGGTCGAGGCAGAGGGCCGCCTGCTGGCCCGAGGCCGCGTCCGCGGCGGGGAGGAACACGCGGTCGCCCCAGATGACCGGGGTCGCGGCGGAGGGGCCGGGGAGGGTAACGGCCCACTTCACGTTCTCGGTGCGCGAGAAGGTGGCGGGCAGGTTGGTCTCGGGGCTGGAGCCGTTGTGGGCGGGGCCGCGCCAATTGTCCCAGTTCGCGAGGACCGAGACGGGGGTGACGAGGGCGAGGAGGGCGAGCAGGGGTAGACGACGGGGCGACGAGGGCATAGGGGGATTTCGCTTACTCGGAATCCGGAAGCTCCCGCCGGTCAAGCGGGCCGCGCGACTAGTCGTCCTTGGCCTTACCCAGCTGCCGCGTCTCGGCACCCACCTCCGCGACGTAGGCCTCGGCCAGGCGAAGCAGGGCGGCTTTCTCGGCCGGGCGCTCGGCGGCCAGGTCCCGCGTCTCGCCGAGGTCCTGGGCGAGGTCGAAGAGCTCGACCTGGCCGGTGGTCCAGTTCTTGACGAGCTTGAGGTCGCCCTGCCGGAGCGCCGTCTGGGCGCGGCGGTCGACCGCTTGGTGGAAGATCAGGTAGGGCCGGCGGCGGCGGACCTCCCCCACCCCGCCTCCCAGCCACACCGCGCGCAGGCTGCCGCCATCGAGCTCCGGCGGGAGCGGCTCCCGGTAGCCGGCAAAGTCGGCGAAGGTCGGGAGCAGGTCGAGGCCGGTGACCGGCACCCGGCTCACGCTCCCGGGCTGCACGCCCGGCCCGGCGACCAAGAAGGGCACGCGGATGCCGCCCTCGTAGAGGGTGCCCTTGCCGGCACGCAGGGGATGATTGAGGCCCGGGCCGTCGTTGCTCACGCCGGGCAGGGTCGGGCGGCCGCCGTTGTCGGACATGAAGATCACGTAGGTCCGCTCGCGCAGCCCGAGCCGGCTGAGCTCGTCGAGGAGGCGGCCGACCCCGGCGTCGAGGTCGTGGGTCATCGCGGCGAAGGAGGGCAGCCGGTGCTTCTGGCCCACGGGCCACGACTGCGCCTGGGCGAAGGATTCCGGGGAGTACTGGATCTCCAGGTGGACCGCGTAATGGGACACTTGGAGGAAGAACGGGCGGCCTTCCCGGGCCTGTTCGGCGAGGAAGGCGGTGGCGCGGTCCGTCAACGAGCGGATGAGCTTCGGGTCGTCCCGCGCGGGCTCGCCCCCAGCGTCGCGGCCGCCGCCGGTTGCGTTGCTGGTGACCCCATCGCTGACGTCGAAACCCTGGTCGGCGGGGCTGATCCCGTCGTAGCGGTGGTCCCACTTGCCGAGGTGGGCGGTGCGGTAACGGGCGTCGGCGGCCTTGAGGAGGCGGGGCACGTTCAGCTGGCGGCGGTAGACGGCGGGCCAGCCCTCCCGGTCGCGCTGGTACTCGTGGCGGGCGGGGGATTGGCCGACCTGCAGGCTGCGGCGGGTGGGGCAGCAGTAGGGGGCCGGGCTGTAGCCGTCGGTGAAGCGCATCCCCTGGGCGGCGAGGCGCTCCAGGTTGGGGGTACGGAAGTGGTCGCTGGCGGTGTCCGGCCGGCCCGGGATCATCGGGAGGGAGGTGCCGACCCAGCTCTGGTCGTCGGAGAGGATGAGCAGGAAGCTGGGCGGGACCGGGCGCTCGGCGGCGCCGGCCAACGCGGCGAGGGCGAACCCTAGCCCAAGGGAGGCCAACCGCGCGCGAAGGGGGTAGGGTAACAGCTTCACCCCACCACCCTGCCCGCGCGGGCCAGGGTGCCAAGCGCGGAACCGGAAGCCGCGGGCTGAAACCGCCCGGCCCGCTTTACTCAGCGGCTTCGCCGGTGACGGTGCTGCCGCCAACCACGCTCACCTTGGCCAGCACCGCCTGCTGGATCTTCTCGGCGAGCTCGGGCTTCTCCTTGAGCGCCAGCTTGGCCGCGTCCCGGCCTTGGCCCACCAGATTGCCCTCGTAGGCGATCCAGGCGCCCTTCTTCTCGAGGATCTTGTGCTCCAGGCCGAGGTCGAGGAGCGAGCCGATCTTCGAGATGCCCTCGTCGTACATGATGTCGAACTCGCACTCGGTGAACGGCGGCGAAACCTTGTTCTTCACCACCTTGATCTTGGTCCGGTTGCCCACGACCTTGCCCTCGGGGGTCTTGATCTGGTCCTTGCGGCGGATGTCGATGCGGATGGAGGCGAAGAACTTCAGCGCGCGGCCGCCGGAGGTCGTCTCCGGGTTGCCGAACATCACGCCGATCTTTTCGCGGATCTGATTGGTGAAGATGCAGATGCAGTTGGTCTTGCTCACCACCGCGGTCAGGCGGCGCATCGCCTGGCTCATCAGGCGGGCCTGCGCGCCCACCGTGGCATCGCCCATCTGGCCGTCCAGTTCCGCCTTGGTGGTGAGGGCAGCGACCGAGTCCAACACGATGACATCGATGGAGTTGGAGCGGATGAGCGTCTCCATGATGTTGAGGGCGTCCTCGCCCGAGTCCGGCTGGGAAACCAGGAGGTCGTCGAGGTTCACGCCGACGACGCGGGCGTACTTGGGATCGAGGGCGTGTTCGACGTCGATGAAGGCGGCGAGGCCGCCGCGCTTCTGAGCCTCGGCGATGACGCTCAGGCAGAAGGTCGTCTTACCGGAGGACTCCGGCCCGTAGATCTCGATGATGCGGCCCTTGGGCAGCCCGCCGACGCCCAGCGCCAGGTCCACCGCGAGCGACCCGGTGGTGAGCGTCTCGACCTTCATCTTCTGGGCGTCGCCCAGCCGCATGATCGAGCCTTCGCCGAACTGCTTGGTGATCGAGGACACGGCCAGCTCGATGTTCTTTTCCTTCGCGGCGGTGGCGGTGGCGAGGGCGGCGGCGGCCGGAGCGGCGGTTTTGGCGGGGGCGGGAGCGGCTTTGGACATGGGAAAAAGAGGGAGGAGAAGCGGTTGGGCGGCGAAGAGGTGCGCGGTTGCCCGCGGCGGTTCAAGCCCGCCTTCACCCGGAAACCGGGGTGGACGGAGCACCGCGGACGCGGCGGACACTGCACGTGTTCATTTGAACACGTCAAGCCCGGAAGCGAGCCCGCGCCCGCCAGGACCAGCCCAAATCCCGCACCGCCACCGCGCGCGGGATTGCCTCGCACCCGGCGGACCCGCAGCCTCCGGCCCTAACCCCTGCCGCACCATGCTGCCTACTGCCCTGCACCGCCTGCCGCTCCGCGCGTCCATCCGTCGCCCGCTCGCCCTGCTGGCCCTCTGGACCCTGCTCCCCGCCCTGCTCCCGGCCCAAGGCGCCGGCACGGGGGCGATCGAGGGACGGGTGTTCGACGCCGGCCGCGGGGAATACCTCGAAAAGGCGCTGATTTCCGTCGAGGGCACCCGGCTGGAAGTCCTCTCCGGCGAAACCGGCCAGTACCGGCTCGCCAATGTCCCCGCGGGCACGGTGCGGGTGAAGGCCTTCTTCACCGGCCGGCCCCTGCAAACGGTCACCGCGGGGCAGACCACCCCGCTCGACCTCACCTTCCCCGCCGCCGGCGCGCGCGGAGCCGCGGGCGACGTGGTGCGCCTCGACCAGTTCGTGGTCGCCTCGTCGAAGGAAATGGAAGGCGCGGCGATCGCGATCAACGAGCAGCGTTTCGCCCGCAACATCGTCAACGTCGTGTCCGCCGATGAGTTCGGCACGATCGCGGACGGCAGCATCGGCGAATTCATGAAGTTCCTGCCGGGCATCACCAGCGACTACACCGGGGGCGACGCCCGCCGGTTCTCGATCAACGGCGTCCCCGCGGACAACGTCCCGATCTCGCTCGGCGGCTTCGACCTCGCCAGCGCCGCCGGGGCCGGAACGCGCCGCGCGGTGGAGCTCGATCAGGTCTCGATCAACAACATCTCGCGCATCGAGATCAACCGCTCCCCGACGCCGGACACCCCCGGCTCGGCCCTCGCGGGGGCGGTGAACTTCGTGCCGCGCAGCGCCTTCGAGCGCAACAAGCCCGCCTACAGCTACAGCGTCTCCTGGCTGATGAAGGACGCCGAGCGCGCCTTCGGCCGCCGCACGCCCGGCCCGGGCTGGGGCCAGATGTCCTACAAGATCCACCCCGGCGTCGACGTCTCCGCGATCGTACCGGTCTCGAAGACCTTCGGCTACACCGTCTCCGCCGGCTACTCTCTCCAGTACACCCCGCAGTCCAACGTCGCGATGCAGTGGCGCGGCGCCCACGTGGCCACCAACGTCGCCGCCACCGCCACCACCGGCCTGCCCGCCACCACGCCCGACAACCCGTACCTGGGCATCTTTTCCTGGCGTGACAGCGGCAAGAACACCTCCCGCGAGAACTTCGCCACCACGATCGACTGGAAGCCGGCCGCGTAC
>JAIYCN010000230.1 GCA_027487995.1 Rubrivivax sp.
AGCCCCAAACGTTCACCCAGCCAGTGTGTGCCGTATCGAAGCGCCATGAAGTAGTCGGCTCCATGATCAACAAGATCTGACGCTTGCGCGGGTTTGGGTAAGCGCCCTTTGCCACCCGAGTCCATGCGGCCAGACGCAATAACACAATGCGGGCTGACCATGATTTAAGCTGCCTGCGCACTTGCCTGTTGCTGCGAGAACTGTTCATACGAGCCGCGGTTACGCAGAGCGCCTTTATCAATCTCGATGAGGAGATTGCACCCCCGAAGGGTGGTCAGGCGGTGTGCAATCATGATGATGGTGAGGTGGTCATCAAGGCCTTCTACTGCTTCCATCACCATCGACTCCGTCTGGTTATCCAGAGCACTAGTGGCTTCGTCAAGAACCAGTACGTCAGCGCGCTTGTACATGGCCCGAGCGATGCCAATGCGCTGTCGCTGTCCGCCCGATAAACGCACCCCTCGCTCGCCGATATGGGTGTCGTAGCCCTTCTCCATCGCCTCAATGGTGGCAGCGATCTGTGCGCGTCTAGCAGCCTGACGAACGCGCTCCATGTCAATTTGGTGACGTGGAAGGCCGAAGGCGATGTTTTCAGCGATGGTGGCATCCGCGAGAAAGATGCTCTGCGGCACATGCGCCACGCGCTGTTGCCACGCATTCAGGTGCTGCTCGTCGAGCAGTTGTCCATCCACCTCGATTCGCCCGTCGCTCGGCGACAGCAAGCCAAGAAGCAGGTCGATGAGGGTGGATTTGCCACTACCGGTAGCGCCGATTACTCCCAAGCGTGATCCCTTGGGAATCGACAAATTCAGCCCGCTGAGGACGGGAGGGTGGTCTGGTTGATAGCGAAAGCTGACGCCATGAAGTTCAATGCTGCGGGAGAAGGGCAGCGGTGGTGGCGGTATCTGATCGTTTCGACCCTCATTCAGGATGGGTTGCTCCAGCAGTGAAAGTACCTGATCCAAAGCCAGAGTGTGGCCTCGCATCGTGCTCCAGTTGGCATACAGGCTTTGCACCAACGGCAAGAGGCGCTGGGCACCCAGCGCAACCACGCCTAACACTGGGATAACTCCACCGGGTTCATCAGTCGCCAATGCAAGAAGGCAAGCGATCGTGGCGATGAGGATCATTCCCATGCCTTCAATCGCCGAGCGAGGCAGGTTGGAAATGAAGGTGATACTCGCGCTTGCGCGGCGTGCCTTTTGATCTGCGGTGGCATACACCTTGCAGAAAATTTCCTGGGTACCGTCGATAAGGATGTCCCGTATGCCGCCGAGTCCCTCCTGCAGCGCCTTGAGCGTGAGGACCTGCTGCTCAGCTACTGTTCTGCCATCACGTTCGAGGCGTGCCTTGACGCTAATTACTACCAGGGCGTAGATGACCGCAAAGCCACCGAGCATCGACAGGGCTACCAAGGGTTGAATAGCCAATAGACTGACCATCACGGCCAACAGCATGATGAGTGAGCTCGCGATCGTGATGATCGGCATGAGCACAGAAGACACGACCCCATTCACCTTGCCAGCAATGATGGAGATCACTTCGCTGCTGTTTCGTGCCACATGAACCCGATAGGGTTGGTGCAGAGTGCGCCTGTAGATATTGATGCTAAAGGCGGACCCCAGGCGGTTGACGAAAGCGGTTTGGGCCAGCAAGAGGCCCATACGAAGTAGTGTGGCTACAAGCACTGCGGCCGTGAACGTGGCCGTCAGCATCCAAAGCAAGGTTCCACGCGAAGTCTCCGGTAGCAGATTCAGGAAGCGCTGCATGAATTCGAGCGAGGAAATCTTCTCTGGAGCAACGAGGATCACCATGAATGGGTAGAGCGCCCCGAGTGTGAGCACCTCGGCAAATGCCGTGACGGAAGCCAGACAAAAAACAAGGGCGAATTGGCGTTTATGCACCGGCGGGACACGGCGCCAAAGCCGAGGAAGCAGTTGACCAAGAGAGGCGCTCATTAACGACATCCTTCAGGCGGCCTCGGCGGAAAGCCTGCGTAGATGGTCCGTCAACTCAAAGGTGCGTTGACGTCGAGATGCCGCTGAGACGGCATCCGCTTGCGCTCCTACTTGTGCGTCGAATCCCTGGTGGAAAAGTTTTTGAAAAAGCGTTGCGATGAATGTTGCGTTATCAAGATCTGCGATGGCATCGATTCCAGCTCTGCGCAGCGTATTGGCCGTATCACCAACTTGATCTGTCAGCGCCAGTATGGGTCTACCACTGCGCAGGTATTCATAAAGCTTGGCCGGAATCTGCTGGTTGCAGTTAGACGCCTGCATGATCAGCAAAGCATCTGCCCGCAGCATTTCAGCCAAGGCCTCGCGATACGAAACGGCCGGCAGCACTTCAACATAGTCTGCAACACTGTGCTCCTGCGCCAAGCGATGCAGAAGTTCCTCAGCCACCGCCGCGCGAAACCGAACCTTCAGTTTTCCCGGCTGTATCTCCCCCCGCTCGTGAAGCTGACGCAGGGCCTGCATCAGGTGGGTGGGGTCTCGTTCCGAGGGGTACACGATCCCACTGTGCAGCAGCGTGAAGCAACCGGGGTTGAGTGGCCCTTCTGCGGCCAGTTCGGTTGCCTGTGCGAAGGTCTCTTCGTCGTATCCGTTTTCGAGCACGCCGATCTTATGCGCGGCCTCGGGGTAGCGACGGCGGTACTCCTCAGCCGCACCAGGTGTGGTGAACAGGCTGAGCGACGCGCGCCTCACCACATCGGCCTCAATGCGCAGGAACTGCTGGCGGGTGATGTGCTCCGCCGGGTATCCCTCCTGTGCCATGGGGTCTCGGAAATCGGCCACCCAGGGCAGGCCGCTGCGCCGGGCGAGTTCACCGGCAATCAGGTGGGCCGTAGCAAAAGGATAGGTGCTCCAGATGGCCTGCGGGCTGAACTCCCGGATCATCTTCATGCCCTGGCGTACACCATCGAATTTCCAACTCACCCAGCGGTCGGGTCGGGCGGTGGCGCCGATGTAGCGGCCCGCGATGGAGAGATGTCGGGCTGCATCCAATGCAAAGGCGCGGCGCACCACGGTGCCCTCGGGGATGTCCTGCAGAAGATCACTGCTGGTGCGCTCGTAGGCGCGCTCTTGAGCGGTGAGTACCAAGGGCTGCCAGCCGAAGGACGGCAGGTGCTGCACAAAGCGCAGTGTGCGCTGTATGCCGCTGCTGCCCGCCAGGGGCGGGAAGTGGTAGGCGACCATGAGCAGGCGCTTCATGCGAGCTGCCCTTTCACCCGTGCCGCCAATACCGCTGGGAGTGACATTAGCGTGGCGGGGTCGGCCAGCAGATGCTGAACGATTAGCCGCCAATGCAAGGGCTTGCGGTGTCCGAGGCGGTGCAAGAAATCGCCAATAAAGGCTTTGCGGAGCGGAGGCAGCGCACTGCTGACTGCCGCAGCCTGAGGGGGCGTTAACTTGAAGCGGTTCAACAAGAGCTTCTTGAAGGTGAGCTCGTGGTGAATCCTCAGCGCATGGCCATCGGTTCCCCAACCCGAGCGGGCATAGACGTTTACCCCACGCCCGCAGAACGCCTCGACTTGAGATGAGAAGGCGACCCTGGCACCAGCCAGGCAAAGCTCCATCCAAAAAAGGTAGTCTTCACCAGCAGTTGCTAGTTCTATCCGGAAGCGCAGCGAGCCAAACTTTTCCTTGCGATAAACCACGGTGGGCGTACCCACCACATTTCCCATTAATACTTGGTTGAACATGTCCCCTTGATAGGTATGAAGGTCAGGTGGCAATGCGCAGGACTTAGCTACGAGTCGGGGATGATCTTGCACCTGTATTCGACCCGCCCTCGCGAATGCGCCCACCGTTGCGCCCAGCTGTACGAGGTCAGAAAAGTAGAAGTCATAGCCCGCCTCCAGTGCGGCGATGGAACGCTGCAAATGGTCGGCAGTCCATTCGTCGTCGGAATCGAGAAAGGCGATGTAGCGGCAGGTATCTCCCGCTGCCTCGATGCCTGTGTTGCGCGCGGCGCCGGGCCCGCCGTTGGCCTGATGAATGAGTTGCACGCTCATGCCGCTTGGCCAACTGATGCCCTCGATTTCGGGTTCGGCCGGCGCCGGCGAGGCGTCATCCACCACCAGCACGCGAACGGTGGCGCCGCAGGGCTGCTGGGCCGCCACGCTTCGCAGGCTGCGGGCCAGAACCCCAGCCTCTCGCTGGAAGTAGGGGATGACCACCGCAATATCCATGGTGCCGCAGCTCATGCCGATTCAGCCGGGGTTTGGCTTACGGGCGCCTCTTCAGGCGCCCTAGGTGCAGGATTGCGCAGCGACTTCAGGCGCTCGACCCAACCCCGCAGCCACGCCCAGCGCCACGAGGTGAGGTGAAACAGCGTGCGCTGCTGCTCGGTGAGCTTGGTGTGCCACTCCATCACCCGCCCGTAGTACTCAATGCGTTGAACCGGGCCTTGTGCATGGAAGGCTTGGAGTTCGTCTTCGCGCAGCAAGGAGGCGGGTGACAACGCCTTGGGTTGGGATTCGTCGTAGGTGGTTTTGAGCACCACCCAGGTGCCGTTGCGCATCAGGCCCAGATTGATGGCCACCACTTGGGCATTGAATTCGTACTCGGTGATGTACGCCTCGCCGGATTTGGCGGCTTCGGTGAGCAAGGCGGTATAGAAACGGCCCTGCGCGTTGGTGGGGTGGATGGCCGTGCCTTCTTGAGCTTTCCATCCCACGCTCTCGAGTGCGCCGTACCGCTCCACAACGGCGGGAATATCCGCAGCCTCGGTGATCACGCGCAGGCGGGTTTGAATGCCATCGGCACTTAGCTTGTTTCTTTGCTTGCGCAAGTTTTGGCGCAGGTTCTTGCCGCGCGCAGCCCAGTAGGCTTCAAAGCCCTCGTTGCCGATCTCCAGCCAGGCCGTGGGTATGTAAGGAGTTGGCCGGGTGAGGGGGCTGGCCTCCACTTGCCCAAACTGCAGCGGATCAAGTTGGGTTGCCGAGAGCATCATGGCGCCCCAGCCGGCTTTGCGCACGGCATGCTCCAGCAGTTCGATCAAACCGTAGCCTGGCTGCGTTACCACGGGGCCCAGCGGCATTTGCGCAGGTTGAAAGGTACGCCAGCGAAGAGGCCCTTGGGGCTGCACGATGAGGAGCGCCACCGCGGTGCCTTTGGGCGTGAGACCCGCAAGCAGTTGCTCATCGCCGCGGCCGAATTCCCGAAGCGCCGCGCACCAAGCCTGTGCGTCCATGAAGGGCAGGTTCAGTCCCTGCGTGTTCAGTCTGTTCCAATGGCCTTGCCACGGCTCATCGGGCTGCCCCAGGCAGGCAGCCGGCAGCAGCTTCCAGCGCAGGTTTTCAGGCAGGGGCATGGCGGGGATCCGGGGTGGAGGCGGGGGAGGGGTTCAGGAGGCGCTGAACCTCGCGCACGGTGCGCTCGATGTCGGCCTCCCCCAGGCTTTGATGGCAGAGGAACTGGATGATGCGGTGGCTCCAGAGCTGACCGGCATCACCTGCAAGCGACAGGGTGCCGGGCCACAGCGTGTCCCATCGGAAGACCGCATAGCCAGAGATCCGCAGATGGTGGTACAGGTGGTGCGCGCGATCCTCATCACGCACCAGCAGCGGAAACACATAGGGCGCTCCATCGCGCATGTCGTGCTGGGACAAGGGGGTTGCCCCATCTAGCGCGCCAAAGGCTTGAAGAAATCGCTGGTAGTTGCGCCGGCGCGCGGCCACGATAGGGCCTTCAGGCAAACATGTCGCCAGCAGTCGGGCTACCCGTGAGGGGTGCCGAAAGGATCGATCCATATCGCAGTAGGCGATGGCCTGCTCGTTGTTGGTTCCGATGGTCTGCGAAGACGGGATGATGGGCTGCGTGATGTCTGTGATCACGCGGTGCTCTCGCTTCAGAAGCTTTCGCAGCCCCATGGTCGCCCGATAAAGCACACCTAACCCAGCAAGTCTGCCAAAGCTCAGGGCGCGCTCGATGACCGTAAAGGCCGCCTTGAGTTCATGCAACCAAGCGGTGGAGCTCAGTTCGATAGCCTGATCTGGTTTGGGCTCCAGCAGGAGGATGCCCGCCTCGGGCACGGGCTTGAACTTGGAGATGCTAGCGATGGCGTAGTCGCCCCAGCAGCCCACCGGCCGGTCGCCGGCCATGCCGAAGTAGGTGTGTGCGCAGTCTTCGATGAGAAGCACCCCGTGCATGCGACACCACTGCTGCACGGGCTCCAGGTTGCGCGGCACGCCGAAGTAGTGTGGCACAAGCAGCGCCTGCACCAGGCTCTTGCCCTGTGAATCGAGCAGGGCCCCGAGGCGTGGCAGACCTTCATCGGTGATAGGGTAAAACTGCGGCCGCAGTCCGGCCATCACCACCGGGGCGATCATCGTGGGGCAGTGATAGGTGGGCACGCCCACCGCCGACCCGTGCGCCGCAGCCATGTGGCGCAAGGCGCAGGCCAAGGCCGCACGCCCGCTGGTGGTGTGCAGCCGATGCCGGCTGCCGCCGAAGCGGGGCGGTAAGGGTTCCGACGAGGGCAGGCAGCTGCGCCACGACAGAACCGGAAACTTGGGCTGCGGCAGGCTCATGTCGATGGAGGCTCAGCCGGGCCGCGCCGGATCCTGGGGCACTTGCGGTGGTTGGTCGGCGGTGCTGCCAGGTGCAGGGCCGGAGGTCCCGCTGCCGCTGCCGGTAGGTGTTTCTTCGCCTTCTTTCCAAACACCCAGCGAGGCCAGCTGCTCCTTTACATCGGTGCGCTGATTGCCCAGTTCCAGGGCCTTGCGGGCGAAGGGCAGTGCCTTGGCGGCCTGACCCAAGGTGAGATACATCCTGGCCAGGTTGTAGTTCGTAAACGGGTTATCGCCGGTGAGCTGCTCCACATGCGCCAGCATGCGCAAGCCCTCTTCAGTGCGCTTTTGCGCGTGCAGGAAATCGGCGTACAGCATGACGGTGACGGCATCATCTGGCCGGAAGGCAATGGCACGCTCGAACCAGCACTGGGCGCTGAAGCGCATGTCCTGTGGCCTTTCAAGGCTGGTTCGCTCGGCCAGGCGACGCATGGACAGCAGCGCTCGGTGATGGTTGGGGATAGCGCGTAGCGTGTAATCAATATCACCACCCGGACGGCGGCTGGTGACGCCCTTGTGTAAGGATTCGACATCAGCCGTGAAGTGGGCGGACTCAACCAGAAAGCGGCTCTTGCCGTCGATGGATCGGTAATCAAAGGGGCCGAACTGCCGTTGGCTGACACCAATCGTCCCGCACACGGCGGTCTGTAATTGCAACGGTGAGACGACAAGTCGCGGCCGCGCCTGTACTGCAAAGCTGCACAGAAGGCCAATGGCGGTTCCGATAAGTAGCGCGCGGTGTGGATTCATAGCCTTGAGGGTGGCGCACCGAGGGGCGCCGACTGTGGGTCGAGACTTGAAACAAGCCAACGATGTGTCTGCTCCAGCGCAGCTTGTTTGGCTGCAGGCTGGGACAGCGTGTGATCGGCAGCCTTGAGTTCAAGCTCTCGCCATCTTCCGTACTGTGCGTTCAGCGAGCGCCGGGTCTGCTGCCAAGCGGGGTCGCCTGCAGCGTGTTCCGTGAATTCCTTGGCCGTGTAGTCGTTTTCGGAAAGCAGCAGCAGCGTTGGTGCACTGCGGCGCTGCAGGCCCCTGGCCATCCTTGCCGGAAACGGTAAACCCGCATCAGCGGAAGATCTGTCCGAAAACGACGGTTCGGCCTTGACGCCTGCACCGGTGGCGCGCCTTACATTGCCCCACAACTCTCGCACCGCCGTGCCGCCCACGCCACCGCTGGCCAGCTTCTTCCAGAACGCGGGTTCGCGCAGGCGCTGCAGGTAGTAGTGCTTTACGTGGGTCTTGGCCAGCGTTTGTACGCTGCGCACCCAGGGGTTCAACAAACACAGCCCTGCCACACGCGGGTCGTTGCGTTCATGGCAGTACAGCAGCGCGGCCGAAGCGCCATCGCACAGGCCCCACAGCACCACGCGCTGGATGTGTGGCGCGGCTTGTGTCAAGGCGTCGATTGCGGCTGCAATGTCGTCGCTCAGTTGTTCAAAGCTGCGCTGCTCCCCGCTGCTGTCGCCCATGCCGCGCACATCAAAGCGCAGGCTTCCGATGCCCTGTGTGGCCAGGTGCCGGCACAGCTGCACGAACAGCCGGTGGCTGCCCGCGCGGTATTGCGGCCCGCCCACCACCACCAGCACTGCGACGTCAGAAGTGCCGGGGGCCAGGATGCCCAGCAGCTGTTCGCCCTGGCAGGGAATCAGAAGGGCCTGCTCGTTCATGCGGGCAGGGCGGCCGCAGTGGGCTGCGCTTCGGTGCCCACTTGGGCGGGTTGGGTGGATTGGGTGGGGCCAGTGGCCTCCATCATCAGGCCCAGCGTGGCCTGAAGCAGTTCGGGAGCATCTTCGATTTCCGTTGTCTGCCA
Source organism: Rubrivivax sp. (assembly GCA_027487995.1). Lineage (GTDB taxonomy): Bacteria > Pseudomonadota > Gammaproteobacteria > Burkholderiales > Burkholderiaceae_C > RFTU01. The sequence goes on from JAIYCN010000230.1 coordinate 8,388, forward strand.
GAAGGCCGGCCCATGCACCGCGCGCGCCTGCGCCGCCCAGCCCATGGCCTTCCACGCCTCGATCACGGGCAGTGATGCTGGCAGCAGCGCTGGTTCATCGCGCGTGGACGTTTCCAGCCACAGCAACTGTTGCGGGCCCTGCAGCGGCAGCGGCGCCAGAGTGGCCGCTTCCATACCCAGGGCCACCGCCGGTGCTAGCGTATAGCCGGCTATCTCCAGGGGTTGGCCCTGCTGCAGTTGCGCCTTCAGTTCGGCCTGGCTGCGCCGCGAGGCGTCGTCCAGTGCGCCCGCCGTCAGCAACCGCAAAAACTGCTGCAGGTGCACCTGGCCCTTCACCACCGGTTGCCAGAGCAGCAGGTGGCAGGGCCCGATGGCTGGCGCCCGCAGCCGCGCGGCCTCGACGGCCAGCAGCGCCCCGGCGCGCAGGCCCCAAAGCCACAGCGGGGTGTGCGGGTGCTTCGCCTTCAGCCAGGCCGCGGCATGGGCGATGTCGTCCAGCCAATAGGCCCAGCCCGTGGTGGCCAGCTCGCCCTCGCTGTCTCCGCAGCCCTCAAGGTCCAGTTGCAACACCTCGCAGCCCGCTGCAGCCAGCGCGCGGGCCTGAAGGGCGGCCATGCGGCGGGCCTTGTTCATCTCTTCGGCAAAGGGGTGCACGTAAAGCACCAGTGCGCGCGGGCCTGTTGGGGTGCCCGTGCTGGTGCCAATGCCAGCACGCTCGGCGATGTGGGCCAGGGGCTGCGCCGGGTGGTGGAGGTACAGCCGCTTCCCGTTGGCCGTGTGCGCGAAAAAAGGCTGAAGCACGGCAGCCTGCCTTTCAGGCGGCCATCTTGGCCTGCAGGAAATCCGACAGTGTGCCCACGGTGGCGAAGGTGCCGCCGCTGATTTCGTCGTCGTCCACCGCCACGCCGAACTGTTCCTCCAAGCTGGTGATGAGGGTGACCACCGCCATCGAGTCCAGTTCTGGAATGGCACCCATCAGGTGGGTATCGCGCGTGAAGCCGCTGCTGCGTCCATCCAGGCTCAGCACTTCGTCCAGCAACCGCAGAACGGCACGGTCAATTTCAGTCATGGAGAAATTCTAGGAACGCAGGGCCCGCTGGGCACCACGCACCCCCCAAACGGGGGGTCCTGCGCTGTGAGGGAATTCTCAAAAGCGCAATGATCAGGCGCAGGCCGTTCACCCCATGAGCGCCCCTGGCATACAGTCTGCTCGGAAACCCGCAAGACCCATGACCGAAGCCCACCTCCTGCACGAACTGCTGCGCGTGGCCGCACAGCGCAACCCCGATGCCCTGGCGCTCACTGAGGGTGGTCGAACCCTGACCTACGGCGAACTGGCCTCGCAGGTGGAGCGTGCGGCCGCCGGGCTGCTGCACCTGGGCCTGCAGCGCGGGCAGCGCGTGGGCATCTGGCTGGAGAAGCGGGTCGAGGGTGTGGTGGCCAGCTTCGCCGCTCCGCAGGCCGGTGGCGTGATGGTGCCCATCAACCCGCTGCTCAAGCCCGAACAGGTGGGCCACATCCTGCGCGACTGTGATGTGGCGGTGCTGCTCACATCGCCCGAACGCGTGCCGCTGCTGGGCCCGGTGCTGCAAGCCTGCCCGGCCCTGCACGCGGTGGTCCTCACACCTTCCATCGGCCTGGACCCCACCGCCGCAGCCTCCGGCAGCCTGGCCCCGGAAGCGGCGGCCCAAGTGCCGCACCACATGGCCGCCGTGGCTTGGCCACAGTTGCTGGACCAGCCACCGCGCCCGGGCCACCGCGTGATCGACACCGACATGTTGGCCATCCTCTACACCAGCGGCAGCACCGGGCGCCCCAAGGGTGTGGTGTTGAGCCACCGCAACATGGTGGCTGGTGCCAAGAGCGTGTCCTCGTATCTGGAAAACCGCGCCGGTGATGTGATCCTGGCTGCGCTGCCATTGAGCTTTGATGCCGGCTTCAGTCAGCTCACCACTGCCTTCCATACTGGCGCGCGCGTGGTGCTGCTGAACTATCTGATGCCGCGCGATGTACTGCGCACCATGGAGCGCGAAAAGGTCACCGGCCTCACCGCCGTGCCGCCGCTGTACATCCAGTTGGCAGGCATGGAATGGCCAGCATCCATCAACACCCATCTGCGCTATTTCGCCAACACCGGCGGTCGGATGCCGCGCGACACGCTGCAGGCCCTGCGCACCCGCGTGCCCGCGGCCAAGCCCTTCCTGATGTACGGCCTTACCGAGGCTTTCCGCAGCACCTACCTGCCGCCTGAGGAAGTGGACCGCCGGCCCGACTCCATCGGCAAGGCCATTCCCAATGCGGAAATTCTGGTCCTGCGCGAGGACGGCACGGAATGCGCGCCCGACGAGCCCGGCGAGCTGGTGCACCGTGGCGCCTTGGTGGGGCTTGGCTATTGGGGCGACCCAGAAAAAACGGCCGAGCGCTACAAGCCGCTGCCGGTGGGCGTGGGCGGCCGCGAGAGCGGCCTGGTGCTGCCTGAGATGGCGGTGTTCTCCGGCGACACGGTGCGGCGCGACGCCGAAGGCTTCCTCTACTTCATCGGCCGGCGCGACGAGATGATCAAGACATCCGGCTACCGCGTCAGCCCCACCGAGGTTGAAGAGGTGCTGTACGCCACGCAACTGGTGGGCGAGTGCGCGGCGTTTGGTGTGGATCATCCGGTGATGGGCCAGGCCATCGAAATTGTGGCCACCCCTCCCGCCGGCGCGGTGGATGTGGACGTGCCGGCGCTGATGGCCCAGTGCAAGCAGCGCATGCCCGCCTACATGGTGCCCGCCAAGGTGCATGTGTACCCAGGGCCCTTGCCGCGCAACCCCAATGGCAAGATTGACCGCAAGTCCCTGGCCGAGCAAACGCTGAACCGATGAACGCCCCGCAATCCCCGCCCCAAAACGCTCCCCAACACGCCCCACTCACCGGCCACCAAAGTGCCGACGGCGTGCTGCTGGTGGGCGGTGTGAAGATCACCCAGCTGGCCCAACGCATCGGCAGTACGCCCTTTTACGCCTACAGCCGCGACCTGCTGCGCGCGCGTGTGGCCCAGCTGCGCGCTTCGCTTCCCGCAGGCATCAGCCTGCACTACGCGATGAAGGCCAACCCCATGCCTGCGCTGGTGCAGTTCATGGCGGGCCTGGTGGATGGCATCGATGTGGCCTCGGCCGGTGAACTGCAAGTGGCGCTGGATGCCGGTGTACCCGTGCACGAAATCAGCTTTGCAGGCCCCGGCAAGCGGGACATCGAGCTGTGCCAGGCCGTGGCTGCCGGCGTGTTGGTGAATGTGGAAAGCCCGCGCGAGTTGCCGGTGCTGGCCGCCCTGCAAGACGAGCTGGGCCTGCCTGCACGCGTGGCCGTACGCGTGAACCCGGATTTCGAGCTCAAGGGTTCGGGCATGAAGATGAGCGGTGGGCCCAAGCAGTTCGGTGTGGATGCCGAGGCCGTGCCCGACCTGCTGCACACTGTCGGCACCCTAGGCCTGGCATTTGAGGGCTTTCATCTGTATGCGGGCTCGCAGAACTTGAAGGCTGAATCGATCTGCGAGGCGCAACTGCGCAGTTACGAGTTGGCCCTGCGCCTGGCGGCGCATGCACCGGCACCGGTGAGCTTCCTGAACCTGGGCGGTGGCTTTGGCGTGCCCTATTTCCCTGGCGAGCAGCCGCTGGCGCTGGAGCCCATCGGGCAGAACCTGGCGGCACTTCAGGAGCGCGCGGCCCGCGAACTGCCGCGAGCGCGGTTGGTGATTGAGCTGGGCCGCTACTTCGTGGCCGAGGCCGGCATCTATGTGGCGCGTGTGACTGACCGCAAGGTCTCGCGCGGGCAGGTGTTTCTGGTGGTGGATGGCGGCTTGCACCACCATCTGGCCGCTTCGGGAAACTTCGGCCAAGTGGTACGAAAGAACTACCCGGTGGCCATTGGGTCGCGCATGGACGCACCCGCCCACGTCCACGAAGTGGCCAGCGTGGTGGGACCCTTGTGCACGCCGCTGGATCTGTTGGCCGACCGCATGAGCCTGGCCCGTGCCGACGTGGGCGATTTGGTCGTGGTGTTCCAGTCAGGCGCTTATGGGGCCAGCGCCAGCCCGCAGGGTTTCCTTGGGCATCCGGGGGTGGCGCAGGCTTTGGTGTAGCTGCGGCCGCGGTGCGGGCTCGGGCTTAAGCTCACGTGCGCTGAGTCTGCTCCGGCGCGACTTGAGCGGCGCACGTACACGGAGGCACCGCCCAACACAGCCGTGCCCAGCGCAAAGCCGGTATCTGCGCGCACCAGTCGACTCTCCGATGCACGCGCCTCATCCCATTAACGTTGCAGTCGAACCTGGGTGTCCCGGTATTCGGCGATTTGCTTCTTGAGCGCAGGCTCAATCTCGCATTCGCCTTCCACCTACAAGTGCAGCAGGTGTTCACCAAGGGTCACCCCCCCTTAGTCGAAACACACCGAACAAGAGGGTGTCGAAAACCTTGACACCCTTTTGAGGAATCGTAAGCCTTCTGCCACCCGATTAGGGGCACTCACTCGGATGGAGGAACTCTGGCCCGCTTCATGCTTACTGGGGAATTGGGTTTTTGGCCAAAACCTTTTGTGTCCAGTACATAACACTTGGGGGGCGTCAGTGAACGCAAACGAAAGACTGAACGAAACTCGTTCAAAGGCACGGCAGTGGATTCGTCTATCCACCTTGGCCACAATGGCAACGGTGGCCCTGATGACTCAGGCCATGGCCGGAACGGTGATCTACAACAACACGGACCCTAGCCGCGCCACCCTGGCGCTGGGGGTCAACGATGCTGGAAATCTCAACTTCGCTTCTTCAATGGGCAGCTTCAAGCCTGAGAACGCGGGAGCAACCGGCTTGTCCTATCGCTTCAGTGATGGGAAGTTCCGGGATGCGACGGCACCGGGCTGTTTGTGTGAGGGTTGGGGTGTGGCGGTCACGACCAGCAGCGGAAGCCGTGTGGCAGGGTTTGCCAACGGGGACGCGGCCAGAGGCGGTTCAGGTGGGCTAACGGGTGGAACGTTCGCATTCACCGGCACACAGGCAGAGTCAAAGATCGGGATGGCGAACGCTCCCGTACGAGTGACTCATGTTTATGGCATTTCGCTGGCCTCAAATGTGTTTCAGGGCAATGTCACCATTACGAATACTGGGGCTACCGCCGTTAATGATGTGGTCTACCGCCGGGTGATGGACTGGGATGTGCCAACTACTGAGTTCCGTGAATTCGTGACACACCGAGGTGTGGCGGCTAATCTGACATCACTCGGGGGTAATGTGGTGTACGCAAGCGACAACGGCTTCGCTACTTCTAATCCGCTTATTCCCGCTGGGGTCAGATTGAGTGGTACGGTCAATACCGACTTCACCAATTCAGGCCCTACGGACCACGGTTCTGTATTTGATTTCAGCTTTGGAACCCTGGGCGCGGGCGCAAGCAGAACCTTCAACATCTTCTATGGGGCAGCCGAAAACCTGACCGCGGCTGAGGCGCAGTTGAGATTGCTCAACCCGAATGTGGTGTCGATTGCACACTCAACCAACAGTTCTGGCACCGCCGCCACGGACGCGCCCACATTCATCTTCGGGTTCGGTGGCGTGGCGGGGAAGGAGCCGGGGCTGACCGAAGACACACCAATCCTGCCGATTGGCACCATGCCGGGCGGACCGGTGGTATTCAGCTTCCCAGCGCCAACGGCGGGCCGCTGGTACGACCCACCGTTTGCTACGGCGTTTGACTACCGGATCACAGGCGGAACCTTCACGAAGGTGGAGGTCCCCACTGGCTACAAGGACCTGACCATCGTGTTCAAGGATGGCCGCACCATAACTGGGGTCGACAGCGGTGAACGGTTGGATCTCACCATGTATGGCGCATCCGAGTTCCGGATTACGGGACTGTCCATTGACACCGAATCGGAAGCATTTCGACTCGGAGTGCCATTCCCGGTGTTCCTTGACTTCACCAGTGGGGCGACGATGCTGACGATCACGCCTGATATCTCCAGCGTGCCGACTCCGGCGTCCCTGCTGCTGATGTCATTGGGCCTATTCTCGATGGGAGTGGTACGGCGCCGCCGGTCACTTCCCCTGCATTGATCTCACTGGCCGACGGCGGATGCGGTCGGCCGGTGTTCAAGTTCATGCATTTCCACTCAAACCCCCGCAGTCGACGGCCCGGCTCGGGGGCATTCTTTTGTTGACACTGCAGTAAGGTAAACCACATGAAACTCCGACTATGCAGCCGTGGCTGTATTCAGCGTGCTCGGTCTATTGTGGCGATAGGCCTGATGGCTTCATCGATTCCCGGAGCCGCATTGGCTGCGTCAGCCGACGGAACATTTGCGATAAAGGGGATTGGTCTTCTGGCCTGTAAGTCCATGGTCGCGGAGTTCGAGGCGGGTTCTCCCAATTCGATGATGATGGGCGGGTGGCTGTACGGCTACCTTACTGGTTTGAATCAGACCAATGCGGACACCTTTGACTTGGCTCCGTGGCAGGACCTGAACACCTTGACCAACTACGTGATTGAGTACTGCCGAAAGAATCCCCAATTGACCCTCGCCCAATCGGTCTTCGCCATGACCTCAGCGATGAGCGAAAAGCGGCTGACAAGGGAGACAAAGCCACTCAGCATCGTCGTGAACCAGCGTACATATGTGCTTTATCGGGATACGGTAGCGCGCATCATTGCCGCGCTTCAAAAAACGGGGTACTACAAGGGACCTGCACCTGGCGAACCATCGTGGACGCCCGAGGTGTCCGCAGCGCTGAAGGCGTTTCAGGCCAAACGGAAGCTGAAGGCCACTGGAGAGCCTGACCAGATGACCCTGCACGAACTGTTGCAGCGCTGAGGACTCTTCGTCATCAGCTGCTCACCAGAACGAATGCTTGCGTGACATCGGGAAACTCAAGTGGGTGTCAACCCCTTAAGTGAGGGGCGGGCTCACCGCTGCGTCAGGGTCGAACAATCTGACAATCAGCATTGAGTACGTCCAGATGTTCACTGCCCATCCATCTTCGCCTTCCCCCATGAGCCGATCCCTTGACTCCACTATTCGGAGAGCGCCAGTGATCCGGGTGGTGCTGGGAATTGCGATTGCATGTGCGTTGATCGGCTTTCTGCTTGGAACTTGGATGGCGCCAGCAGGTTTGCTGTCAGCGGGCGTTTCGCCTGAGGCCAGTTCGGGCTCAGCTGCGGGGTTTTTGGGCACCTCGCCGCAGAAAAGCACAGGCGCATCGCAGAGCGAAGCCTGTCCCTGTGCACCTGTGAATGAAGGTGCCTCCGGTGCAGCCGTGAAATGAGGCCTGGAGTGACTCGGCCATGAAACCCTACAACGAGTCTCGAAGATGGGGTAAGCGCTCCTCCAGTGCCGCTGGGGGTAAGACCCGCATTGAAAAGCTCACTTTGTCCGCCACATGGATCGCATTGGGAGTGGGGGTTGGCTTGCTTTCTGCAGCCGGCGGGTGGTTGTTGTCGCCTTCTGGCCCGCATTTGGTGCGTTGGTTTGGCGGACAGCCATCATCCATTGAAGCCGCTCGCCGAATGGTCTCGGATCCGGAGGTGTCTCAGGCGACACCGGTGGCGTCAGCATGTGCTTGTGGCGTCGGGAGCACAGAATTTCGAAAGCGAATTCGACAGGGAATCGTTGGAGGGAACTCTTCCCCTGGCGATTCTGCGGTGGCCGCAGAGGCCTCATGGGATGCTTTTCCGGACGCGCTTCCTCCAGCCGGCTTGGACGGACGTGAGTCCGTGGCGCGGGGAAGCGGGGCACCTGGATCAGGTGGGTTCCCTGCTACAGCAGGCGCCTTCGCCATCCTCAGCGGAACAGCAACGGCCCGCGATGTACAGCTCGGCACCACAAGACCACCGCTGCCCTTTTTGGGTAGCGCAATGGGTACCGACTGGATGCCAACGCGAACCGCATTGGCTGAAGTGGTGAGCCCCGCCGAGGTGGCAGCACCGGCACCCGCACCGGCACCGGCACCCGCACCGGCACCCGCACCGGCACCCGCACCGGCACCCGCACCGGCACCCGCACCGGC
>JAIYCN010000023.1 GCA_027487995.1 Rubrivivax sp.
CCTGCACCTGCACCTGCACCTGCACCTGCACCTGCAAGCCCTGCTGATCCTTCAAGGGGTCCGTTGGCAGAGTTCATCCCGAAGCCGGGCGGAACGGCGAATGTGAATCTGAACGACCTATCGCCCTTGAATGCTTGCCCCGGTAACCGGTGCTGGTATTCGCAGAGCGAGGGACAGATGGCTGCTTGGCGGAACTGGACCGGTGCCGCCTGGGCTTGGGGTTACAGCCCAAACGGCGCCCTGGTGTTCTGGGGCGGAGGTCATGGGGGTGGCGAGGATGTGGGCCTCTATGTGTTTGACTTCAGCACCGGGCTATGGTCACGCGTGGGACCGCAAAACCCGCCGCAGAGCTTCACCGCTTCACTCGACGCGACCTGGGACGACTACTTCTACCAAGGTGACTATCTGGTACCGGGCCTTCACACCTACAACTATCCAGCGTATGTGCCGCCGTTTTCGGGTGGGTCGGGCCCCCGCGGGTCTTGGTTGCTGCCGCAGCACATCAGCGGCCGGGTTGGTGCACGGCCTCACGCTGTTGATCTGTCTACTGGACGATGGACGAGGTTTGCAGTTGAGCCAGGTGTGAGTGGGGCATCACCGTATGCGGGGTCGATTGAAGACACCAAACGCGGCCGGGTGTGGTGGGGTGCGATGGACCAAGCCTCGCTGAACATGCTGGATTTTGGGGAAGCTCACCCCCGACGCATCAAGGTGATTCCCTGCAAACCAAGCGGCAGTATCTTTGCTTTCGGTGGCTATTACGCGCGACATGTATACGTACCGGAAGCTGACATGGCAGTTGGGTTCTGGTGCCAATATGCGCAGCAGCGTGTCTTGGGGGAGATCTACAGCTTCTCTACCGGTGAACCGGTTCGCGTTGCAGGTGCGCCATGGCCTGAAAAGCTTTTGAGGGGCCCCGGCTTTGGAGTTGATTGGTGTGGAATTAGCCGCCGCTTCTACTTCTACGGGGGCTACGGGTCCACCCGTGTGGTGTCCCTCAGGCCAAGCAGTCTGGACTTCAGCTCTTGTTCCTGGACCTGGGACGAGGAGGTTTTTTCAAACCCCGCCTGGGCACCACGGAGCGGTAATGTCATCACAGGGGGCGAGACGCCGATGTCGCGTTGGCGTTTCGTCCCTCGATTGGGATGCTTCGGATGGTCCGACGGCCCCAATTTCCGCGCTGTGTGCGCCGACGGCGCTACAAGAGACGGGGTCATGCAGTTGTGGAGGCCTCGAGATGCCTAGGCCTTTAAACTGCCTCGTGAACTGCGGCACATCCTAATCGGTTTGCTGGCTACGTCTGTGACGCCGCGGCTCAAGCCGGTGGCACCATTGCTGACACTTTTTGATCAGGTTTCGTCGTGTCGGATCTGGACATCATCATTCCTGCCTACAAGGTCAAGTTTCTTGACCGCACGCTGTCCAGCCTCGCACAGCAAGATCTACAGGGCGTTCGAATCATCGTGAGCGATGACGCTTCGCCAGACAATGTTTCAAGCGTTGTTGAGATTTGGCGGAATCGACTGCCGCTTGAATATCAGCGATTTCCTGAGAATCTTGGGCGCCACCATCTGACTGCCCACTGGGACCGAAGTGTTCGTTTGGGAACGGCCCCTTGGGTTTGGATGCTGGGCGACGATGATGAAGTCGAGCTTGGCTGCGTCAGTGCCTTCCGCGCGGCGCTGGTGGAGGATGCCGATTCACCGCATGATCTCTACAGATTCAATGTGATGCTTATCGATGCTGAATCACGCGAGATGCGAGCCCGGCCTACACACCCCCGAACCGTGTCCGTGCTCGAACAGGTACAGGAGAGATTCAAAGGTACTCTGGCCAGCACTGCGCCTGAGTATTTATTCTCCAGGCTGGCATGGGAGAAAAATGGGGGGTTCGTGTCGTTCCCGTTGGCATGGTGCAGCGACGATGCAACGTGGGTTCGCATCGGCGCTCGGCAGGGGATACGAACGATTGAAGGGCCGCGGGTGCGCTTTAGAATGTCGGGGCTGAACATCAGCAGCGGAAACGTAGGGTTGACCGCCCAGAAAGCAATAGCTGCCACCCAATTCGTCGATTGGATTACGCAGGAGGCGAATTCCGGATCACTGAAGCCAGCCGTTGAAGATCCTGCACTGTTGCGGCGTCACGCCGTTGACTGGCTCATGGGATGCATCCTTGGATACCTCGGTGCTCAAGGGGGCTATTTGAATGCGTCTCGTGCGTCTTTCACAGAGGCAAGAGGTTGGCGAGGTGAGTGGGTTTCGGGCTTCCTGCGAGGTCTGAGATCACGATGAAGGCCGGTGGTCCAACTGCACTGCATTGAAGAGCCTGCCCTGTGGTTCACCCTAGCAGAGCTGCCGCCCAACCCGCGTTTCGGTGCTGCACAGAGAAGCTAGCTAGTGCAGAAGGCGCCCCAGGACGCGTGCGGCGTCCTCAAAGGTGTAGGAGTGAGCGTGCTGCTTGATACGTGCTTCATCGAAGCGGCGTTGCCTTATGGCCTGAAGTGCCCGTGTAAGACCTTCGGGATCCTCAACCGAATAGAGTAGTCCAGCGTCCTCGGAAATCACATCTTCCAGGAACCCAGCCCGGATTGAAACCACCGGGCGTCCAAAGCTCATAGCCAGCATGGCTGTGCCCGACGTAAGAATTTCACGGTACGGCACCACCACCACGTCGCAGGACTTAAGGTACACCTGCAACTGATCATCGTCGATGAATCCGGTGCGCAGCATCACCCGTGGATCGCCTTCGGCCAGCTCGCGTATATGTTGTTCGTATACCGGATCCTGGAACTTGCCAGCCACAAGCAGGCGGTCGCTTACGCTGGTACGGCGGAATTCCTCTACGAGCAAATGCAGTTGCTTGTAAGACTTGCAGGCCCCGATGAACAGCAACACATGCTCGGTCTTGGCAAGGCCAAGTTGCTGGCGCGCCTGCTGGGCGTCCAAGGTTTGGGGGTAACGATCGATCCAGTGCCCATGTGGAATCAATTCGAGCTTGCGAGCCGCGCTGGGAAACCGCTGCACCAAGTGCCGCGCAGCACAGGGCCCGTGTGCCAGAACTCGATGGCTGAGCAACAACACCCAATGTCGTGCGGCAACATCAAGACCGGGAACACTGGTTCGGTCATGCGGCATCAGGTTGTGGGCAATCCAAATGATGCGCACGCCCCTGACTCGCATCAGCAAGAGCAGTATTGCGAACCTGAGAAACCACAAGACCTGCACAGCTTTATTGCCTGGCCTTGCATAGAGGAACGAGGGCCAGTGCAAAAGCCCGATATCGCCCCGCTGTGCATGTATGTGCAGCCACCGGCCAGCGAATTCCGCCGGTAGGACAGCGAGACCAGCACTGATTAGTGCATCACACAAACTGTGTGTATAGGCCGCATCGCGGTGCTGAAAGAAAAGGATGCGGGGTCTCGGTGCGCTCAAGGTTGTTCGTCCGATCAGCCGGTGGTTCAGTAGCCAATTATCCGGGGGTGGGTATGGCGAGGTGTGGGAAGGCGACGCAAATCCTGGCCAGCGCAACAAACTTC
>JAIYCN010000333.1 GCA_027487995.1 Rubrivivax sp.
CGGTGCCCGCGCGCAGGTAGGCACCCAGCTTGGTCTTCTCGATCACGAACCAGGTCAACAGGCACACCACCAGGGCCGCCACGATGACCCACGCCCGGTACTTGGGCAGGAACATGAAGCCCAAGTCGAAGGCGCCGCGGAAGATGGCGGGCAACTCATAGGGCAGGCCAGAGGACCCATAGGCTTCGCGGAACACCCCTTCCAGGATGAGCGCAAGACCAAAGGTCAGTAGCAGGCCATAGAGATGATCCAGCCCCTGCAGCCACTGCAGCAGAAACTTCTCGATGAGCACCCCAACCAGGCCCACCGCCAGCGGGACCAGCAGCAGGGCCATCCAGTAGTTGATGCCCGCGTAGTTCAGCAACATCCAGGCAAAGAAGGCCCCCACCATGTACAGCGCCCCATGGGCGAAGTTCACGATGTTGAGCATGCCGAAGATCACGGCCAGCCCCAGCGACAGGAGCGCGTAGAAGGAGCCGTTGACCAGGCCCAGCATGAGTTGCCCCATGAAGGCCTGGATGGGCACGCCGAAGATTTCGTCCATGGTGGGAGCCCTGGTCGCTTGTGCTTACTTCTTGACGGCCGCGCACTTGCCGGCGGCCATGGACTGGAAGGCGTCCTCACCCTTCACCGTGCCCTTCAGGTCGTAGTAATCCCAGGCGCCCTTGGAGGCGCTGGGAGCCTTGACCTGGAACAGGTACATGTCGTGCACCATGCGGCCGTCTTCGCGCAGCTTGCCACCCTTGGCGAACATGTCGTTGATGGGCGTTTCCTGCATCTTCTTCATCACGGCAGCGGTGTCGTCCGTGCCGGCGGCCTGCACGGCCTTGAGGTAGTGCATGGTGGCCGAGTAGACCGATGCGTGGTTGGAGTTGGGCTTGCGGCCGTTCATCACCTTGCTGAACTTGTCGGCCCAGGCGCGGGTCTCGGGGTTGAGGTCCCAATACCAACCTTCGGTCAGGTACAGGCCTTGAGCGGTGTTCAGACCGATGGCGTGCACATCCGTGATCAGCATCAGCAGTGCGGCCAGGTTCTGGCGCTTGGTGATGCCGAACTCGGCTGCGGCCTTGATGGAGTTGACCGTGTCGCCGCCGGCGTTGGCCAGGCCCACCACCTTGGCGCCCGAGGTCTGGGCTTGCAGCAGGAAGGACGAGAAGTCGTTGGTGCCCAGGGGATGGCGCACCGCGCCGTTGACGCGGCCACCGGCGGCCTTGACCACTTCACCGGTGTCCTTTTCCAGCGAATGGCCGAAGGCGTAGTCGGCGGTCAGGAAGAACCAGCTGTTGCCGCCGTCCTTCACCACGGCCTTGCCCACCACATTGCCCAGGGCGATGGTGTCCATCAGGTAGTGGATGCCGGTGCCGGGGGCGCAGTCTTCATTGGTCAGGCGCGAGGTGGCAGCACCGGTGACGATGGTGATCTTGTTCTTTTCCTTGCCCAGGGCCTGAACGGCAAGGGCCACGGAGGAGTTCAGGTTCTCCACCGTCATGTCCACGCCGTCACGGTCGAACCACTGCTGCGTGACGTTCTTGGCGATGTCGGGCTTGTTCTGGTGGTCGGCGTTGACCACCTCAATGGGCCTGCCGAACATGCGGCCACCAAAGTCCTGCACGGCCAGACGGGCTGCAGCCAGGGCGCCGGGGCCGCCGTAATCCGCGTACAGGCCCGACATGTCGGTGAGCACGCCGATCTTGACGACGTCTCCGGAGAGCTTGCCTTGTTGGGCGGTGCCCAGCATGGGGGTAAGGGCCAGGGCGGCCGCGGCGGCCAGGGTCTTGAGTTTCATCTTCTGTCTCCTGTTGTGGTGGGGCGGGTTGAAAAAGTGAAGGGTTGAGAAAGCCTTGCCGAGTTCACACGCCCAGCAGGTCGTGCAGCATCTCGGACTTCTCCTGCAACTCGTTTTTGTGCACCGTGGCCACGATCTGGCCGTGCTCGATCACGTAGTGCCGGTCGGCCAGCGGCGCGGCAAATCGAAAGTTCTGTTCAACCAGGATGATGGTCAGTCCCTTGTCCTTGAGCGCACGGATGACGCGGCCCAGCGTTTGGACAATGACCGGGGCCAGGCCTTCGGTGATTTCGTCGAGCAGCAGGATCTTGGCGCCCGAGCGCAGGATGCGCGCCATGGCCAGCATCTGCTGTTCACCGCCTGAAAGGCGCGTGCCCTGGCTGTTGCGGCGCTCCTTCAGGTTTGGGAACATGGCGTAGATCTCGTCCAGGCTCATCCCGCCGTCGCCCACCTTGGGCGGCAACAGCAGGTTTTCCTCACAGGAAAGCGACGAGAAGATGCCGCGCTCTTCAGGGCAGTAGCCCAAGCCCAGCCGCGCGATCCGGTTGGTGGGCATGTTCACCGTCTCCACCCCGGCCACTTCGATGGAGCCGGTGCGCCTGCCCACCAGGCCCAGGATGGACTTGATGGTGGTGGTGCGCCCGGCGCCGTTGCGGCCCAACAGGGTCACCAGTTCCCCCTGGCGGACCTCGAAATCGATGCCGTGCAGCACGTGGGATTCACCGTACCAGGCGTTCAGGCCCGATACCTTCAGCAGCGTTGCGCTCACGCCGGGTCTCCTGGTTGGGTGGGGTGTTCGTGTCGTGGCACGGGAGATGCGGTTCGGTTCATGGGCACTGTGGACGTTCAGACTTCCGCCGAGCCCACGTAGGCTTCCAGAACACGCGGGTCCTTGGACACCTGTTCGTAGGGGCCTTCGGCCAGCACCGAGCCGCGCGCCAGCACCGTGATGGTGTCCGACAGGTTGGCCACTACGTTCATGTTGTGCTCCACCATCAGCACCGTGCGGTTGGCCGCCACGCGGCGGATCAACTCCACCACGCGGCCCACATCCTCGTGCCCCATGCCCTGGGTGGGCTCGTCCAGCAGCATCAGTTCCGGGTCCAGTGCCAGGGTGGTGGCAATCTCCAGGGCCCGCTTGCGGCCGTAGGGCAACTCCACCGTGACCGTGTCGGCAAAGCCCACCAGGTCCACCTGCTCCAGCAATTCCATGGCCCGGTCGTTGAGGGTGTACAGCGTGGACTCGGGCAGCCAGAAGTGAAAGCTCGTGCCCAGGCTGCGCTGCAGCCCCACACGCACGTTCTCCAGCACCGTCAGGTGCGGGAACACGGCTGAAATCTGGAATGAGCGCACCAGTCCGTCGCGTGCCACCTCGGCCGCCTTGCGCGCCGTGATGTCCTGCCCCTTGTAGAGGATCTGCCCGCTGGTGGCCGGCAGGAACTTGGTCA
>JAIYCN010000317.1 GCA_027487995.1 Rubrivivax sp.
GAGTTCAGCGCCGAACTCCTTTTGCGCCAAGGCATAGCCCCAGTCGCGGAAGCCGCCTTCGGTGAACTTCATGATGTTGCCCTTGTGGACCAGGGTCACGTTGGGCTTGTCGTTGTCGATGGCGTACTGGATGGCCTTGCGCACCAGGCGCTCGGTGCCTTCGCGCGAAACGGGCTTGATGCCGATACCCGAGGTGTCGGGGAAGCGGATCTTCTTGACGCCCATCTCCTTGATCAGGAAGTCGATGACCTTCTTGGCCTTGTCGGTCTCGGCCTCGTACTCGATGCCGGCGTAGATGTCTTCCGAGTTCTCGCGGAAGATCACCATGTTGGTCTTGTGCGGCTCCTTGACGGGGCTGGGCACACCGGCGAAGTACTGCACGGGGCGCAGGCACACATACAGGTCAAGTTCCTGGCGAAGGGCCACGTTCAGCGAACGGATGCCACCGCCCACGGGCGTGGTCAGGGGGCCCTTGATGGAGACCACGTAGTCACGCACAGCGTGCAGGGTTTCTTCCGGCAGCCACACATCCGGCCCGTAGACCTTGGTGGACTTCTCACCGGCGTAGACCTCCATCCAGTGGATCTTCTTCTTGCCGCTGTAGGCCTTGGCCACAGCCGCATCCACCACCTTGATCATCACGGGCGTGATGTCCAGGCCCGTGCCATCTCCTTCGATATACGGAATGATGGGATGGTCGGGAACGTTCAGGGAGAAGTCGGCATTGACGGTGATCTTCGCGCCAGCGGCGGGCACCTTGATGTGCTGATACATGGTTGTCCTGCTCCGATAGGTTGATACAGCCACGACATTCTATGCAAGGGCCCTGCGGCAAACTGACGCCTCAGCAGACGTCGCGCACATGCACCCACAGACTGTGACCCAATGCCCAGGTGAAATCAGGCAGCATTGGGTCACGGAGCCGGAAAATGAACTTCACGAGATTGAGCATGAACACTCTTCAAGCCTCCTGGTCCATGGCCATGCAGCACTTGTTTCACGGGATGCTGACGGCCTGCGTCTTCGCGTTCGGGCTGACCGCACCCGCGCAAGCGCAAGACGCCCCTCAGCAACTGCCGGCCATCACGCTGACCGCGGGCATGCACCGCATCAGCGCCGAAGTGGCCCGCACCCCCGATCAGCGCGCAATCGGGCTGATGCATCGCAAGAGCATGCCCACGCATGCAGGCATGATCTTCGTGTTCGAGCAACCAGAGCCCCTGTGCTTCTGGATGAAGAACACGCTCATCCCGCTGTCGATCGCCTTCCTGCAGGACGATGGGACCATTCTCAACATCGAAGAGATGAAGCCCCTCGCGCTGGACAGCCACTGCTCGCTGCGGCCGGTGCGCTTCGCGTTGGAGATGAACAGCGGTTGGTTTGCCAAACGGGGTCTCAAGCCTGGCGACCGGATAGGCGGAGATCTCTTTCGCGGCCCAACCCCGCCAGCGGGCGGCGCCAAATGAAACGGGGCCCGCGAAGGGCCCCGTTGCTTCAGTCCCTCGGCTCACGAAGAGCCGACTACTGAGGCATCAGGCGAAGTTGGCCTGTGCGAATTCCCAGTTGACCAGCTTGTCGAGGAAGGTCTCGACGAACTTGGGACGCAGGTTGCGGTAGTCGATGTAGTAGGCGTGTTCCCACACGTCCACGGTCAGCAATGCCTTGTCGGCGCCCGTCAGGGGCGTGCCTGCAGCACCAGTGTTGACGATGTCCACCGAGCCGTCAGCCTTCTTCACGAGCCAGGTCCAGCCCGAACCGAAGTTGCCCACGGCCGACTTGACGAAGGCTTCGCGGAAGGCGGCGTAACTGCCCCACTTCGCGTTGACGGCGGCGGCCAGGGCGCCCGTGGGCTCCCCGCCGCCGTTGGGGGTCATGCAGTGCCAGAAGAAGGTGTGGTTCCAGATCTGGGCTGCGTTGTTGTAGATGGGGCCCGGGTTGGGCGCCTTCTTGACGATGGACTCCAGGTCCAGGCTCTCGTACTCGGTGCCCTTCTGGAGGTTGTTGAGGTTCACCACGTAGGCGTTGTGGTGCTTGCCGTGGTGGAACTCCAGGGTTTCACGGCTGTAATGCGGGGCCAGGGCGTCCAGGCCATAGGGCAATGCGGGCAGGGTGTGTTCCATGATGTCCTCCAGGGTGTTGAGCAATTGGTCAGATTGTAGGCACGCCAGGTGCAACCCCATCGGCACGCGGGTGTACGGCCTCGACCGCCACCTCGGCTCGGCCGTCGTGCCACACCGCGGTCAGGCGGTCACCCAACTGGGCCTGAGAAACCGAGGTCAGCGGGCGCCCCTGAGCATCGCTTACCCACGCGTATCCGCGTTGCAGAACCGCACTGGGGTCCTGGGCCTGGATGCGCGCATGCAGCTCCTGCCACCGCCGATGGGCACGGGCCACATGAGCCGTCTGCGCCGCCATGAGCCGCGAAGAACGCCTTTGCAGGGCCACCTGGGCCGATTGAACCGGCTCGCGCAGGGCCTTGTTCAGCCGGGCTTCCACTCGCTGCAGGTCGTTGAGGTTTCTCGCCAGAACCTGGGCCGGCCTGAGCACGGCCAGCGCGGTCTGGTCCAGGTGCTGGGCTCGGCGGTCCAGGTCGCGCTGCACCGCCAAATACATTCGACGAGCGACCGCGGCCAGGCCGTGCCACTCGTCCTGTTGCACCGGCGTGAGCAATTCAGCCGCTGCTGTCGGCGTGGCCGCCCGCACGTCGGCCGCAAAGTCCACCAAGGTGACGTCCGTCTCATGCCCGACCCCCGCCACCAAGGGCACCGGGCATTGCGCCACCGCCCGCACCACACGCTCGTCATTGAAGGACCACAGGTCTTCAATCGAACCGCCGCCGCGCGCCAGGATCACAGCCTCCACTCCAGGGCACTGGGACGCGGCTGCGAGCGCGGCCACGATGGTGGGCGGAGCCTCCGCACCCTGCACCAGACACGGCGACACCACCACCTCCACATGCGGTGCCCGGCGGGCCACCACCGTGAGCACATCGCGCAGCGCGGCGGCCTGCAGTGACGACACCACCGCGATGCGCCGCGGGTGCGCCGGCAAGGCCCGCTTGCGTGCAGCGTCGAACAGGCCCTCGGCCGACAGCCGCGCCTTCAGACGGAGAAACTCCTCGTACAAGGAGCCGCTACCCACGAGTTGCATGGATTCGACGATGAACTGAAGGTCACCGCGCGGTTCGTAGAGGGCCAGGCGCCCCACCGCCTCCACCTTCAGCCCCTCACGGGGCAGGAAGCCCAGCTGCGAGGCCGAGCGCCGGAACATGGCGCAGCGCAGGAGCGCCGCTTGCCCCTGGGAGTCCTTGAGGCTGAAATAGCGGTGGCCACTGGCCGCTTCCGTGCAGGCCGACAGTTCGCCGCTGACCCGGACCGAGCCAAACCTGGCCTGCAGGGCATCACCGACCGCCTGCACCAGCGCGGCAACGCCCCAAATGCGCGGTGTACCGGGCCGCTCGGAGGTAGGATTCATGGGGGCACCCCTTGGTGGGACTGCGCCAGTACTCCACAAGCGCAGGAAAATGTGCGTTTCACGGCCGAATGGCCTTCAGATGCACGGGTTTATGTGGCAAGTGATTGTTTTTAATATGCTTTTTGGCGGGAAACAATTTGCAGCCTCCCGTCATCATCAGCGCAGGCTCTCTGAGACCAGCCCATTTCAGGGCTTGTTCACAAAGTTATCCACAGGCGGAATCAGTGCAGTCATGATTGCCAGCGGCCTCGAACCATGATAACGGCCGCGGCGCTGCAAGCGCACTGGTGGTCGCCTCCATCTGCCCCCAAACCCTGGTGGGCATGGCCGCTGTGCGGGGCTTCGCTCGTCTATCGGTGCGCATCGGGTCTCCATCGAGCGGCCACCTCTCCACGAGGCGCGCGCTCCGCTGCTGGCAACGGCGCGACCGTGCCCACGGTCGTCGTGGGCAACTGGGTCGTGGGCGGCGCCGGGAAGACGCCGACCACCCTGGCCTTGATCGCGCACCTGCGGCAAGCGGGTTGGAACCCAGGCGTGGTTTCGCGAGGTTACGGACGGAACAATGACGCGCCCTGCATGGTTCAGGTTGCCCGGAACACGGCCAAAGACGTGGGCGACGAGCCGCTGCTGTTGGCGCGGTCAGGCCGGGTACCCGTGGCCGTGGGCCGTGACCGGGTGGCCGCACGCCAACTGCTGTTGAACGAACACCCTGATGTGGACCTTGTGATCGCGGATGACGGATTGCAGCACCATCGCCTGCCCCGCGATCTGGCGGTGGTGGTCGTCGATGAACGCGGTGCGGGCAATGGCTGGTGCCTGCCGGCCGGCCCGCTGCGAGAGCCGATCCCCAACCGCCTGGACAAGCGAACGCTCATCGTCTACAGCGGCGGCACCCCCACCCTGCCGCTGCCCGGATACGTGGCCCAGCGCCAACTGACGGGCGTGCAAACGCTGGAGGACTGGGCCGAAGGCCGAGTCATGCAGGCCGACGGTGGATGGTCTGCACTGCGGGGGCTTGAGCTTCAGGCCGCAGCCGGGATCGCGGTGCCGGATCGGTTCTTCCAACTCCTGAGGGCAAAAGGACTGACATTGGCAGCGACCCACGCCCTGCCCGACCATGACGCTTGGGACCAGGACCCCTGTCCGCCGAACACGCCGAACGTGATCGTGACCGAAAAGGACGCGGTCAAGCTGGTGCGGCGCGCGAACCAGGCCATTCGCCCGAATGCCGGCAGCCCACCACGCGTGTGGGTCGCGCGGCTAGACTTGGTGCTTCCGGCGGCTTGCTTGACGGCAGTGAACGGTGTGCTTGAAGGCCTCGCAACGACCCGCCACCCGGCTCCCTGACCGCGTCTACCTCGGCATCGCCGACGCACACAACCACCCCGATTCATGGACAAGCGACTCATTGAACTCCTCGTCTGCCCGTTGTGCAAAGGGCCGCTGAGCCTGCGCCGCGACGATCAGCAGCGGCCCATCGGACTGGCCTGTGCTGCCGACCGCCTGCTGTTTCCCATCCGCGACGGCATCCCCGTGATGCTGGAATCCGAGGCCCTGCCGCTGCCCGACGAGAGCGCAGCCTCGTGAGCTTTCACGTCATCATTCCGGCGCGACTGGCGTCCACGCGCCTGCCCGACAAGCCACTGGCCGACATCGCCGGGCTGCCGATGGTGGTGCGTGTGGCCAGACAAGCCCGTCTGAGCAGCGCCATGTCGGTCACGGTGGCCACCGACAGCGACCGGGTGTTGCAAGCCTGCGAGGCACACGGCGTGAACGCGATTTCCACCCGCCACGACCACCCCAGTGGCAGCGACCGCTTGGCCGAGGCCTGCGATGCACTGGGGCTGCCGGACGATGCGGTGGTGGTGAACGTCCAGGGTGACGAACCGCTGATCGAACCTTCGCTGATTGATCAATGCGCCGCCATCTTGCGGCGCGATGCCGGGTGCAGCATGAGCACCGTGGCCCACCCCATCGGTTCAAGCGAAGACTGGCTCAACCCCAACGTCGTGAAGGTGGTGCTGGACGCAAGGGGCCGAGCCTTGTACTTCAGCCGCAGCCCTCTGCCCGCGTGGCGGGACCGCCAAGAGAGACAAGCCCTCACCGAAGCTCCGGCGGTGGTGCTGCGCCATGTGGGCCTCTATGCCTACCGTGCGGGCTTCCTGCAGCGGTTCCCGCAACTGGAACCCAGCCCGCTGGAGAAAGCCGAAATGCTAGAACAGTTGCGGGCGCTTTGGCACGGTCACGCCATCGCAGTGCATGTCACCCACCATGCGCCGGCAGCGGGTGTGGACACGCCAGAGGATCTGGAACGGGTGCGCCAAGTGCTCAACAGCGCCGCGGACTAGGCGGCGGTTGGTCTATCGGCCCGCGTCAGCCTTGCGCGGGGTGTGCGTGTTATTCTCATTTGAGGAGAACAAACGACCATGAGACTGATCCTTCTGGGCGCCCCAGGCGCCGGCAAAGGCACCCAAGCCGCTTTCATCTGCCAGAAGTACGGCATCCCCCAGGTCTCCACCGGCGACATGCTGCGCGCCGCGGTCAAGGCCGGAACACCGCTGGGCTTGGAGGCCAAGAAGGTGATGGACTCCGGTGGCCTTGTGAGTGACGACATCATCATCGGCTTGGTCAAGGAGCGCATTGCACAGCCCGATTGCGCCAAGGGCTTCCTGTTCGACGGCTTTCCCCGCACCATCCCCCAAGCCGAGGCCATGAAGCAGGCCGGCGTTCCACTGGACATCGTGCTCGAGATTGACGTCCCAGACGCGGCCATCATCGAGCGCATGAGCGGCCGCCGTGTGCACGTGGCCTCAGGCCGCACCTACCACGTGAAGTTCAACCCTCCGAAAGTGGCCGGCAAGGACGACGCCACGGGTGAGGACCTGATCCAGCGCGACGACGACAAGGAAGAGACCGTGCGCAAGCGCCTGGACGTGTACCAAAGCCAGACCCGGCCTCTGGTGGACTACTACTCCCAGTGGTCCGCCACGGGTGACGCCAAGGCCCCGCGCTACGCCAAGATCAGCGGCATGGGCACGGTGGACGAAATCACCTCTCGCGCGCTGGCCGCCCTGGCCTGAAGCCAAGACTCAATCCTCAACGGCGACCCGGTGTCGCCGTTTGTCTTTCCACGACACACCCTTCATTTCGACTCACGGGGACCATTCCATGGACATCAAAGGCAAGGTATTCATCGTCACGGGCGGCGCTTCAGGCCTGGGCGAAGGCACGGCCCGCATGATCGCGGCCGAAGGCGGCAAGGTGGTGATCGCCGACCTGCAGGAAGACAAGGGCCGCGCGCTGGCTGCAGAACTCGGCGGCGCCTACGTGAAGTGCGATGTGTCCAGTGAAGAGGATGGCAAGGCCGTTGTGGCCCAGGCCACCTCGATGGGCAAGCTGATGGGCTTGGTGAACTGCGCGGGCATGGCCACCGCTTCCAAGACCGTGGGCAAGGAAGGCGCGCACACGCTGGCCCTGTACACCAAGACCATCATGGTCAACCTGGTGGGCTCCTTCAACATGATCCGTCTGGCGGCTGAGGCCATGTGCAAGAACGAGCCCGAGGCCACCGGCGAGCGCGGCGTGATGATCAGCACGGCCAGCGTGGCGGCCTACGACGGTCAGATCGGCCAGGCGGCCTACTCGGCCTCCAAGGGCGGCATCGTGGGCATGACCCTGCCGATCGCGCGCGACCTGGCCCGCAACGGCATCCGCAACATGACCATCGCTCCAGGCATCTTCGGCACCCCCATGCTCTTTGGCATGCCCCAGGAGGTGCAGGACGCCCTGGCCGCCGGTGTTCCGTTCCCAAGCCGCCTGGGCACACCGCAGGACTATGCGCGTCTGGCCAAGCACATCATCGAGAACGACATGCTCAACGGTGAAGTGATCCGCCTCGACGGCGCGATTCGCCTGCCGCCGAAGTGAAGGATGCGGCACGTGCCGCGCTCCACGAAAAAAGGGTCGCCACTGGCGACCCTTTTGCTTGGCCCATTGCGGACAAGATTGAATGATGGTCGGGGCGGCGGGATTCGAACTCGCGACCCTCTGCTCCCAAAGCAGATGCGCTACCAGGCTGCGCTACGCCCCGAACAACCCGGATTGTAAGGGCTGTGAACTAAACGCCCAGACGCTTGATGGCCGCAGACCGGATGGCGTCCAGCGTGGCGCGCGACGTACTCACATTGGTATCGAGCTTCAGATGCAGCAAGGTGGGCGTGGTGCGTCCCAGCGCGCGGCGGAACGCCGGCTCGAAGGCATCGGTCGTGTCTACGAATTCCGCCTCCCACCCGTAGGCGCGGGCCAGCGCCGCAAAGTCGGGGTTGAAGAGATCACTGCCGCTGGTGCGCCCCGGGTACTCGCGCTCCTGGTGCATGCGGATGGTGCCGTAGGTGCCGTTGTCCACCACGATGCTGATGAGCGGCGCACTTGCACGGCCAACCCCATAGCCAGTGGCCGTGGCCAGCTCCTGCCCCGTCATCAGGAAGTCGCCATCCCCGGCCAGGTTGATGACCGTACGCCCCGGCTGCGTCAGCCACGCGGCCACCGCTGCGGGCAGGCCGTAGCCCATGGCACCGGATGTCGGGGCCAATTGCGTACGACCATGCTCAGCCAGACTTGGGTAACGCAGGTAGCGGTGCAGCCAGCCGGAGAAGTTGCCGGCGCCATTGGTGTAGACCGTGTTGACCGGCGCCAGGGCCTCGATCGTCTTGACCGCCACCGCCATGTCCAGTGGCGCCACCGGCGTGTGTTCACGGTTGCGGGCGTAGTCTTCGCCCGCCGCGCGTGTCCAGTCGGTCCACGGCGTCGTTACTAATGGTGTGCCAATGTGGTGCAGCACCTCGTCCATGGCCGACAGCGACGCCTGCAGCAGCACATCGGCCGCGTACACCTTGCCCAGTTCCTCCGCGCCCGGGTGCAGGTGCACCAGTTTCTGCAAGGGCCGCGGGGCCTGCAACAGCGTGTAGCCGCTGGTCGTCATCTCGCCCAGGCGCACACCCAGGGCCATCACGAGGTCGGCCTCCTGGATGCGGCGCGCCAAGGCGGGATTGATGCCGATGCCCGCATCTCCCGCGTAAAGCGGGTGGCGGTTGTCGAAGGTGTCCTGAAAACGAAGCCCGCAGGCCACGGGCAGATTCCACGCTTGCGCAAAACCCTGCAAGGCTTGGACGCCCTGCGCGTTCCAGCCGCTGCCACCGGCGATCACGATGGGCCGCTTGGCTGCTTCCAAAAGAGCACGCCAACGCTGCAAGCCGTCGGCAGCGGGTACCGCGCGTGCGGGATCCACACGGGGCAGCACCGGGGCATCCGTCAGCCCCGACATCACATCCTCGGGGACCGCCAACACGACCGGCCCTGGGCGGCCCTGCATGGCCGTGTGGAAGGCGCGCGCGATGTATTCAGGCAACCGTGATGCGTCGCCGACCTCGGCTGCCCACTTCGCCATGCCCAATGTGCCAGGTCCGAAGAACTGCCGGTAGTCCACTTCCTGGAAAGCCTCGCGGTCGCGAAAGTCCGCCCCCACCTGTCCGATGATCACGACCATCGGCGTGCTGTCCTGGAACGCCGAGTGGATGCCGATGGACGCATTCGTGGCACCAGGTCCGCGCGTCACCATCAGCACACCAGGGCGACCGGTGAGCTTGCCCTGTGCTTCAGCCATGAAGGCTGCCCCGCCCTCTTGCCGACAGGCAATGAACCGGATGCGGCCGCGGTGCTCGTGGAAGCCATCGAGGGCCGCCAGAAAGCTTTCACCCGGTACACCAAAGACGGTGTCCACGCCCTGCGCCACCAGCGCCTCAACGATCACATGGCCGCCCAGACGGTGGCTACTGTTGGTCTCGTTCATGCCTCAATCCTGTTTTCCGAGCATTGCCGTGGCGGGCAAGCGATGTCCCACCCAGGCGGCCGACGCCACGCCGAACAACAGAGCCGCGGCCGAACCCACGAACA
>JAIYCN010000398.1 GCA_027487995.1 Rubrivivax sp.
CCGGTGTACGAGACGCTGCCGGGCTGGAGTGGCTCGACGGCAGGCCTGACGCAGTGGGACCAGTTGCCTGCGCAGGCGCGTGCCTACCTGGAGCGTGTGCAGGAGGTGATTGGCGCGCCGATCGACATGGTGTCCACCGGACCCGACCGAGACCACACCATCCTGCTGCGCCATCCGTTCATCCGCTGAACTTTGGCGGCCGGGCCCGGAAGCCACTTCGAGCCGGCATGCGTACACTCGCTCCCTTTCCCGCCTGACCATCAAGGATCCCTCGCGATGCTCACCGACGACGGCAAACACCTCTACGTGTCCTGGGACGCCTACCACCGCCTGATCGAGAAGTTGGCGATCCAGGTGTGGGAGTCGGGCTGGGCCTTTGACCAGATCCTGTGCCTGGCGCGCGGCGGCATGCGCCCTGGAGATGTGCTCTCGCGGGTCTTCGACAAGCCACTGGCCATCATGTCCACCAGTTCCTACCGGGCTGAGGCCGGCACCATTCAGGGGCGTTTGGACCTGGCCCGGTACATCACCATGCCCCAGGGAGAATTGGCGGGCCGTGTGTTGCTGGTGGACGATTTGGCCGATTCGGGGGTGACCCTTCGTGCGGTGGTGGAGCGCCTGCGGGCGATGCCGTCCATCAGCGAGCTTCGCTCGGCCGTGATCTGGACCAAGGCCGTTTCCAGCTACGAGCCCGACTACACCGTGGAGCGGCTGCCGACCAGCCCCTGGATCCACCAGCCCTTCGAGGAATACGACGGGCTGCGGCCTGACACGCTGCTTCAACGCATGGGGACCTGAGGCCCCGTTCAGCGTTTGGCGGGCCGCAGAGTCAACACGCCCGCCGCGCCGCTCTCCTGTTCATTGGCGGCCCAAACCGGCACACCCTGGCCGCGCGACCAAGCCTGAAGCCAAGCCCCGTAATGGCTGTGCCACGGCAGGCCGCTCTGGCCTGAGCTGTGAATGAACCGTGATCGGCTGCGGTCGACCACGTCGTAAACCGCCTTGAGACTCGGCCCGTGTGTGGACCTGTAGCGCTGATCGGCGGGGCCACCCAGGCCCACCCGCATGGCATGCACGGTGTAGGTGTCACCGCCCATGGGCAGGCTGAGCGTGAACCAGCGATCAAGCGGCTTCACCTTGGAGAAGGGTCGATGCTCCGCCACCATGCTGTGCAGGGCGTCCCAGCGCCAAGTGGTCATGTCCGGGCCCAACCGGGCCTCGATTTCATCCAGTGCGGCACCAAGCGCGCGGTTCACCTGTTCGGCGCAAACTTCTGAAGTGGGCGTGGTGGGGTCGTCGCACCACCAGGCATCCTGCCGCTCCAGCGTTCCGAGCAAAGCGTCGTGGAAGCTGCGCTGCGCGAAGAAGCGATCAAAGCGCTCGGTACCCACACGCAGTGCGAACAGCTGGGTGCTGAGGGCCCGCTGCCACGCCCACAGGATGGCCGGTGCGGCCGAGTCGCCGCGCATGTGGCCATGGAATTCGGCAAGCAGCCTCTGCGCCTGCGGCGCGAGCCGGTGCGTGGACTGGGCTTGCCGCAACCAGGGCAACAGGGCGCGGGCGGCCAGCGAGACTTCGTCCTGCTGCAGCGCGGCCAAGTCCTCGGCACTGTGGCGCGGGCGCGATTCAAGCACCTCTTCGATGCGCAATTGCCGGTAGGGCAGGGCCCAATCGCTGCCCAGGTAGTGCGGGTAGTCGTCGTCGTGGATGCGGTGGTTGGCCGTGGCGATCCAGCCCTGCTCGGGGTTCAGCACGCGGGGTGTCTGATGCGACGGTACCCAGCCCAGCCAGTCGTAGCGTGTGAGCCAACCCGGTGCAGGCGCCAGGCCCATGAGGTCGTTGTCCGGGCGGCGCACCGGTACGCGGCCGGCGGCCACCATGCCGATGCGGCCTTCGCGGTCGGCCACCACCATGTTCTGCATGGGGGCGGTCCAGCGCTGCGAGGCCTGGATGAAGGCCGGCACATCGCGCGCCTGGGCCAGGCCCAGACCCGCGGCCACCAGATCCACGTCATCGTCCAGGGCGGTCCAACGCATGGCCAGCACGTGGCCGCCCAGGTCCAGGCCCTTGAGGGTGCCGGCATCCGAAATCACGGGCCCATGTCGAGTCTTGCGCACCTGCAGGCGGTGTTCGGTGCCGCCCTTGATGCGGATCACCTCCTCATGCATTTCGAATGCGGCCGTGCCGCTGGGGGTGCGGTAGCGGCTGGGGTCCGTGGGGTCCACCGCTTCGATGTAGAGGTCCTGCACATCAGGGCCGGTGTTGGTGAAGCCCCACGCGAGGTCGGCGGTCTGCCCCAGCACCACCAGGGGAACGCCGGGGAGTGTGGCTCCGGCCACTTCCAGTCCAGGCGCCTTGATGCGCGCGAAGTACCAAAGCGCCGGCGTGGTCAGCCCCAAGTGGGGATCATTGGCCAGCAGTGGAGCGCCCGTGGTGCTGCGCGCCCCCGACACCACCCAGTTGTTCGAGCCCGTGCCTTCCAGCCCTGAGGGTGGCGCTGCCTTCAACAGCCCTTGCCACGCCTCGTCCAGCGCGTGTGCCGTTCGCGCATCACCCCGCCCCACGAGGCCCAGTTCCCGGTACAGCGCCGGAAAGTCGCGCGTGTCGGGATAGTCGCTGCCGGGGTAGGGCGGCAGCAGTTCATGGATGCGCGGCAGGTCCAGCGTGGCGCTCAGCCGCAGGCGCATCATCTCCGTGGTCCAGTTGCCGCCCAGGTCCCACGCCATCATCAGGCTCCAGGACAGGCTGTCCACCGGGGTCCAGGGTTCGGGTCTGATGCCCAGGATCAGGAACTCCGGTGGCCACACCCGAGTGCGCGCCATGGCGTCATTGACGCCGGCCGTGTAGGCGTTGAGCAGCTCACGGCTTTGTTCACCGGCGCGCTGCCACTGCGCTTGCGCCGCTCGGCGAATGCCCAGCGCGCGCAGGAAACGGTCGTTGTCCAAGGCTGCTTCACCGAAGACTTCTGCCAAGCGTCCCGCGCCGATGCGGCGGTGGGTTTCCATCTGCCACAGCCGGTCTTGCGCATGGGCGAAACCCAGTGCGTAGGCCGCGTCCGCAATGCTTTGTGCGTTGATGGTGGGGATGCCGTGGAGATCGCGAGCGATGGTCACGGGTGCGGACAGCGCGTAGGCTGCACCGGTGGTGCCCTTTGCGGCATCTGCCGTAGGCGTGATGGTGATGTCACCGCTAGTGGTGGGTTCGGCGGCCTTCATCACACCGAATGTGATGGCCACCAGCAACAAGGGCGCGCCAATCAGGCCCGCTGCCAGCCATCGAAGCCATCGCTTGCCGCGGGGCTTGGGCGGCTGCCCTGGCGGGGTGGAAGAGTCTGCGTGGGGATGTTCAGACGACTCAAGGCTCATGGGCCCGAATTGTGCGCGGCCCGTTGGCCTGATTGGTGCAGAATCCACGCATGCCAGACGCAGACAACAAAAAAGCCTTCACTGGAGGACAGTTGAAGGCTTGTTGTCTGAAAGCGCTTTTGCAGTTCGCTCCATTTGCTGAAGCATGTGCAGCGTTTCATCGCGAATGCATTACCGTTGGTGCCCAGGAGAGGACTCGAACCTCCACGGAGTTACCCGCTAGTACCTGAAACTAGTGCGTCTACCAATTCCGCCACCTGGGCCAATTTGGGTAACGCTTTGCGCGAAAACCGAGAGTCTATCATCAAAAATTCCAAGAACACAACTCCCTCTGCGGCCTTGCTGCAAGAGATCGAGGGCACCGTCCAGGGCCACCGTGATGGTCATGGTTTCCTGATCCCCGACGCAGGGGGCTCGGACATCTTCCTGGCGGCGCAGGAGATGCGCGCCGTGTTGCATGGCGACCGGCTGCGCGTGCGCGTGGTGGGGACCGATCGACGCGGGCGTCCCGAGGGGCGCATCGTCGACATCCTGGAGCGGCCGCGGCGGCCCATCATCGGTCGCCTGCTGCAGGAGAGTGGCGTGTGGGTCGTGGCGCCGGAAGACCGGCGCTATGGGCAGGACATCCTGATTCCCAAGAACGGCATTGCCAATGCGAAGACCGGGCAGGTGGTGGCCATTGAACTCACCGAAGCCCCTTCGATGTACACGCAACCCAGTGGCCGTGTCACCGAGGTGCTGGGTGAGATTGACGACCCGGGCATGGAGATCGAGATTGCGGTGCGCAAGTACGAAGTGCCTCACCGCTTCAGCCCCGAGGCCGTGGCGCAAGCCGCCGGGCTGCCCGAGAAGATTCGGCCGGCGGACCGCCGTCAGCGGGTGGACCTCACCGATGTGCCCCTGGTGACGATCGATGGTGAGGATGCACGCGACTTCGACGATGCCGTCTATTGCGAGCCGCTGTCATTCGGCAAGGGGCGCAATGCCTTCAAGGGCTGGCGTCTGGTGGTGGCCATTGCCGACGTGAGCCACTACGTCAAGCCCGGTGAGGCCTTGGATGCCGATGCGTATGAACGCGCCACGTCGGTGTACTTCCCGCGTCGTGTGATTCCCATGCTGCCGGAGAAGATCTCCAACGGGCTTTGTTCGCTCAACCC
This sequence comes from Rubrivivax sp., assembly GCA_027487995.1. GTDB lineage: Bacteria > Pseudomonadota > Gammaproteobacteria > Burkholderiales > Burkholderiaceae_C > RFTU01. Next base: position 4,523 of record JAIYCN010000398.1, read on the forward strand.
GCTCGAGGACCGCCTGTCGATGGTGTGCGACATGTTGGTCAGCGAAGAAGGCGAGGTGACGGGCTACCAGTTCTTCCCGGCGGTGATCTGCTCGCATGCACGGCTGACCTACACCGAGGTGGGTGCGGCACTGACCAACACTCGTGGTCCGGAGGCGGCGCGCCTTTCAGCCCTGCTGCCGCACCTGCTGCATTTGCATGAGGTCTACCGCGCCTTGCTGCGCCAGCGCACGCGGCGCGGGGCCATCGACTTCGATTCGACCGAGACGCAGATCGTGTGCGACGAAAACGGGCGTATCGAGAAGATCGTGCCCCGCACGCGCAACGAGGCACACCGCCTGATCGAAGAAGCGATGCTGGCGGCCAACGTGTGCGCTGCGGACTTCATCGAGTCCCATCGTCACCCGGCGCTGTTTCGCGTGCATGAAGGGCCCACGCCCGAAAAGCGCGTGACGCTTCAGAACTACCTGAGGGCCCTGGGATTGGGTCTGGCGGTGAGCGACGAACCCAAGCCCGCGGAATTCCAGGCGATTTCGCAGGCGGTGCGTGAGCGGCCCGACGCGCAGCAGATCCAGACCATGTTGCTGCGCTCCATGCAGCAGGCCATCTACACCGCGGTCAACAGCGGCCACTTCGGTTTGGCCTACGAGGCCTATGCGCACTTCACCAGTCCGATCCGCCGCTACCCGGACCTGCTGGTGCACCGGGTGATCAAGTCCATACTGCAAGGCAAGCGCTATCACCTGGGGCCCTTGCCGGCCGTGACATCCGCAGCCACGTCCGGTCAATACCGCCGGCCGGGCCGTGGTGCCGCTGCCGGTGCGGATGCGGCGCGCGCATCCCTCCCTGCCAAGCCCGGCAAAGCTGCGGCCGAGATGGCCGTGTGGCAAACCGCGGGCGAGCATTGTTCGGCCAACGAGCGCCGCGCCGATGAAGCCTCGCGTGACGTGGAAGCCTGGCTGAAGTGCCGCTACATGCGTGACCGCTTGGGCGAGGAGTTTGCGGGCACCGTGAGTGCAGCCACCTCGTTCGGCCTGTTTGTGCAACTCGACGAGTTGTATGTGGAAGGGCTGGTTCACATCACCGAATTGGGCGGTGAGTACTACCGCTTCGACGAGGTGCGTCAGGAACTGCGCGGTGAACGCACCGGTGTGCGCTATGCGGTGGGCTCGCGCGTGAGGGTGCAGGTCAGTCGAGTGGACCTGGACGGGCGGCGAATTGACTTTCGCTTGGTGAGGGAAGGCGCTGGAGCGCTGGGGTCAGCCGGGCCAACCGCGCGCACCCCCGCTGGGGCCAAATCAGCGAAGGCGGCCAATAGAACCAAGACCGGCAAGTCTGCACGCGGGAGCGGAGCCGGGCCGGTTGACGTGGCCGTGCCCGAACCCACGCCGACAGAAGAGCTGCTGACCCTGCGGGCGAGCGACCGCGAGGTGCGGCGCGTGGCGCGGCAGACGCGACAGACCGTTCAAACCACCGCCAAGAAGAGCGGGCGCCATGCGGCCAAGACGGTCAAAAGTGGCAAATCCGGCAAGGCGTCCCGAAAGCGCAGTTGAACGTGTGGCGGGTGCTTCTCCGTAGGGGGATGCATTCGCCAGGTGAACTTTGCGGCGGGCGTCAGGCCCGCAAATTCCCGGCCGAATCGGGAATAGGCGGCACTTCACCGCCTTGATTGCGGCTTCAGCTCGCATCCTCGGCCCTATTCTCTCGTCAGGCAGATTTACCACTTTTATCACCCATAAGAATCATTTTGGGTGATCTGACGAGGACGCAATCATGGGTGCACTTCACAACCTGCGCATCGGAACCCGACTGGGCATCGGCTTCGGCAGCATCCTGCTGGCCGTGGCCGTCCTGGTGGGCATCGTGTTGGTGCAGCTCTCGGGCATGGCCAACCGCGTCAACGTGTTGGCCGACGTGGGGGTCAAGGAACTGGTCGATCTCAACAAGATCACCACCGCGCTGGCTGAGCGGGGCATTGCAGCCCGCCACTTGGTGCTGGAGTCCGACCCTGGCCGCCAGGCGCAGTACATGGACCAGGTCAAGCGGGCCAGTACTGCCGTGGATGTCTCGCTCAAGGAGATGGCCGACGTGGTGGCGCGTGGCAGTTCCTCCAACAACGCGCAGATGCGGCAGATGGTGGCGGGCATCCGCGAGACCGAGCAGAAGTACCTCACGGTGGTGGCCTCGATTGCCGAAGCCGTCAACGGCGGGCGCAAGGCCGAAGCGGCGGACAAGCTGCTTCGCGACTGCAAGCCGGTCTACGAGCAGATCTTTTCCCAGGCCCTGGCCTTGGAGCGCGAGGTGGAGAAAGCCACATCCGAGCATGCCGACCGCGCCGATGCGGCCTACGCACAGGCGCGCAGCACCGCGTTGATCGCAGCGGTGCTCATCATTGTGCTGGGCGGTGGCGCCGCGTGGATGCTCACGCGTTCCATCGTGGGCCCGCTGCGCGAGGCGGTTGAAGTCACGCGCACGGTGGCTTCGGGTGACCTCTCACGCAAGATCACAGTCAAGCGTGGCGACGAAACAGGCGAGTTGCTGTCCGCTTTGAACATGATGACGGAGAAGTTGTCATCGGTGGTGGCGGGCGTGCGCTCGGCGTCGGATGCCATTGCCACGGGCACGGGACAGATTGCCAGCGGAAATGCAGACCTGTCGCAGCGTACCGAGACGCAGGCCAGCAACCTGCAGGAAACCGCGGCGTCGATGGAGGAGTTGAACACCACGGTGCGCCACAACGCCGAGACGGCCTCCCAGGCCGCCGAATTGGCGCGTCAGGCCAGCGAGGCGGCCGAGCGCGGTGGCTCGGCGGTGGGGCAGGTGGTGTCCACGATGGAAGAGATCAGCCACTCTTCGCGCAAAGTGGTGGACATCATCGCGGTGATTGACGGCATTGCCTTCCAGACGAACATCTTGGCGCTGAACGCCGCGGTGGAAGCGGCCCGCGCGGGTGAACAGGGCCGCGGCTTTGCGGTGGTGGCCGGTGAAGTGCGTGTGTTGGCGCAGCGCAGTGCCGCAGCGGCCAAGGAGATCAAGCAACTGATTGCGGCCAGCACCGACCGTGTGGACGACGGCACGCGCTTGGTAGCCGATGCCGGCCGGGCCATGGACGACATCCTGGCGCAGGTCAAGCGGGTCAACGATCTGATCGAAGGCATCAACGAGGCCACGGTGCAGCAGACGGCGGGCATCAGCCAAGTGAATTCGGCCGTGGCGCAACTGGACCAGGCCACGCAACAGAATGCGGCGCTGGTGGAAGAGAGCGCGGCGGCTGCCGAGAGCTTGCGTCAACAGGCGCGCCAGTTGGTGGATGCGGTGGGCACCTTCCGCCTGCCGGCGGACGTGGTGGCGGCGGACTCGATTGCCAAGGCGGCGGCTTCTTCGCGGTCCGCAGCATCGCCGGGGTTCTCTGCGCCCAAGTCAGCGGCCAAGCCGAAGGTGGCGGCGGCCAGCAAGGCGGATGGGGATTGGGATACGTTCTGAGCGGCTTCCGGCGTGTTGCCTCGTTTGACAGGCTCTGAGGCCTTGATGAGGCGCGCCGTGGGGAAGGTGGAGCGCGTCGCGCGGCCGCGCCGCGAGGAGCCCGACCCCACTGGGACGCCCTCCACCTCGGCGAGCCCGCCTGCAGGGCGGTCTCCCATCGGTTCCCGGGCTGAATGTCCCCGTGGGGTCGGGCTCCCCGCGACACGACCGCGCTCAGGAAACGCTCGCTGACGACGCACTTCGCTCACGCGAGCGACATGGCCTACCGGCTCAGTTCCGCGGTGGTGTGGGCACCCCTGCCCTGCCAGACCTTAAAGCCCGGGAGCCGATGGGAGACCGCCCTGCAGGCGGGCTCGCCGAGGTGGAGGGCGGTCTGGCAGGGCAGTGGTGACCGCGCCGCCGCAGCGAGAGCAATGAATCAGGCGTAGTCACTCATCGGCGGGCAAGAGCAAGACAGATTGCGATCCCCCCAAACGTTGTCCACCCGCCCCACCGGGCACCAATACTTGTTTCGTCGCAAACTCTGCAGCGGGTAGGCGGCTTCCTCACGGCTGTAGCCATGCGACCACTGCGAGGCACTCACGGTTTGGGCCGTGTGCGGTGCGTGCTTGAGCGGGTTGTCGTCCTGCGGCCACTCACCCTTTTCCACACGCGCAATCTCCTGGCGAATGGCGATCATCGCGTCGCAGAACCGGTCGAGTTCCTCGAGCGATTCGCTCTCCGTGGGCTCCACCATCAGCGTACCCGCCACCGGGAAGCTCAGCGTGGGGGCGTGGAAGCCATAGTCGATCAGGCGCTTGGCCACGTCTTCGGCCGTGATGCCGCTGCTGTCCTTCAAGGGTCGCAGGTCCAGGATGCACTCGTGGGCCACGCCGCCGCCCTTGAGCGTGGGAAGGCCGCTGCTGAAGTGGATGGCGTAATGATCGGCCAGGCGCGCGGCCACGTAGTTGGCGCTCAGGATGGCCACTTCGGTGGCGGCCTGCAGGCCTTCGACGCCCATCATGCGCACATACATCCAGCTGATGGGCAGCACCGCCGCATTGCCCAGGGGCGCGGCGGACACCGCACCCACGGGCGTCTGCACGCCCGTGGCGGTGTGGTGGCCCGGCAGGAAGGGCACGAGGTCTTCGACCACGCACACCGGGCCCACGCCCGGGCCGCCGCCGCCGTGCGGGATGCAGAAGGTCTTGTGCAGGTTGAGGTGGCTCACGTCACCACCGAATTCACCGGGGGCGGCCACGCCCACCAAGGCGTTCATGTTGGCACCGTCCACATAGACGCGGCCACCGTGCTGGTGCACCAGGGCGCAGAGTTCCTTCACCCGCACGTCGAACACGCCGTAGGTGCTGGGGTAGGTGATCATGATGGCGGCCAGGTTGTCGCTGTGCTGCTCGCACTTGGCGCGCAGGTCGTCCAGGTCCACGTTGCCCATGGCGTCGCACTTCACCACCACCACGCTCATGCCCACCATCTGCGCGCTGGCGGGGTTGGTGCCGTGGGCGGATTCGGGAATCAGGCACACATGGCGATGACCTTGGCCACGAGCACGCTGCCAGCCGCGGATGGCCAGCAGGCCGGCGTATTCGCCCTGTGAGCCCGCATTGGGCTGCAGGCTGATGCCGGCGTAGCCGGTGCACTGCGTGAGCCAGCCGCGCAGCTGGGCG
>JAIYCN010000342.1 GCA_027487995.1 Rubrivivax sp.
CCCCGGCCCTCGACCTTGTTGGTGATCTGGATCGTGTAGGCTCCGTTGGGGGCGGTGAGGGCGACCGCGGCATCGAGCGAATCATTCCCGGTGAGGGCGAAGGCCCCCACCTGGGCGCTGCGGGCGGCGATGAGGGGATCGCCGAGCCAGTTGTCGTTTTGGGCGACCTGGAGGCTGTCGCGGAACATCTTGAGCACCGGATCCGCCATGACATTCGGCACCGCGAGGGCGGCCAGCGAGGGGCCGACGCCGCGGACGAGGAGGGGCTTGGTGCCGGCGGTGCGGGCATCCCCGATGGCGAAGCCGACGATGAGCGGCTCAAAGAATTCATCCGCATCGGTGCGCACGGCGAGGTTCACCAGTCGGCCGCGGCTGTTGGCGGGGGTCGATACCGTGGTCAGCGTGGCGGGCAGGCTGACGGAGGTGCCCAGCGAATTGGAGACGCGGCAGGCGTAGGTGCCGGCGTCGGTAGCGGCCACGTTGCGGAGCACCAGGAAGGGGCTGGAGGGGGCGTTGAGCGGGACGCCGTTCTTCACCCACTGGTAGGTCAGGGGGAAGATGTCGGCGGCGCCGCCGGTGGCCGGGGCGTGGAAGACCACGCTGCCACCGAGGGCGACCGTCTGGTTCACCGGGTGGGCGGTGAAGACCGGGGCCAAAATGGATTCGGGGGGGACGGTGACCTGGAAGGTGGAGGGAAGAGACAGATTGCCGTTGGAATCCTCAGCCGTGACCTCGAGGAAAACGGTACCAACGGCCAAGGGCGTGATGGTGAGGGTGGAACCGGTGAGGTTGGTCGACACGATACCGGAGGTTTGTCCGGTGGCGCCGCCGATGCGGAGGCGGAAGGACAGGACCGCCGTCGGGTCACCGACCGACTGAGGGTAGATCGGGATCACCCTGACCGTGGTGACCGGCACGAGAGTTGAGTTCCGAACGGGGAGCTTGGTGAAATCGGTCCCCGGGTAAGCGAAGGTCGGGGTCTGCGCGAGTCCGTCGATCACCGCCATGCCAGTCCCGAGCACCCGGCCGATCACGGAGTAACCGCCCGGCAGGTTGACGGAGTTGTCGATCGTGTTGAAGAACCACTCGCTGGTGGCGCCATTCGGCTCTCCCGTGGGGCGGGCGGCGGCGAGCGTCCCGCGAATCAGGGGCAGTCTGGCCTCCAGGGGGACCGCCGCGGAACGGGTGATGCTGGTGAAATTGATGGTGGAGGCAGCGCCCGGCGTCGCCGGAACCGTTGCCGCGGTGAAACCGCCGCCTTGGACGATGGCAGGCACCGTCGTGCCGAGGTTATCGATGCGGTGGAGGATCGTCCCGTCGTAGGCGTTCCGGCCGACGTAGCTGAGGAAGTTGGCGGCATTGAGCGGGGCCTCGGTCGATTGCACCTCAACATTCACGCGGCTTTGGGCGCCAAAGTTGAACTGCACCACCTGGCCCACCACCCCGGGGACGCCGAAGTGGGTGGTGAGGTCGATCTGCACGGCGCCCCGATTGACAATCTGGTCCGGGATCGGGCGCGAACGCGTCGGCAGGCTGGTCTGGGCCGCGGCCGGCAGGGCGATCAGGACGGCAACGAGCGCGAGCGGCAGCGGGAGGCGAAGGTTCATGGTGCAAGACTTTGGAGATAAGCGCGGGAATGCCAATCCCGATGTCGCGACGGTCGGGCGGTGCGGCGGGGTCGAGGCGGGCGGGAGGCACGGGCGCGGATAGGACATCCGGGCGAGGATGGCGTCGGGACGTTCCCGGCGCACGCCCCCGGGCGCCCGTACTTTCGCTGACCCGCCGGCGTTCCCGCTACTTAGCCGGAGCCCCGATCCCCTTTCCGGCCGGTCGGGGCTCCGTGCGTCCTGCCGTCGCCTGCCGTTTGGAGGCCGCGGCGCCGTCCTGAGCAAAATTTGCCCGTCGGGCTCCCGGAGTTTGGGCAAGGGCTGCGCGGAGCGGGTCGTTTCGCATTCCGGCCTTGGCGACCTGCAACCCTGCCCGCTGGGCTGCGTCAACCCGCCCCGGATCCCCATGAATACCCATCCCCGCGTATCCTTCCGGTCTGTCCGCCTGGCGGTGCTGCCGCTGGTCGTTGCTTCCGTGCTGACCTCCGTTGTTTCCGCCCAGCCTGCCCCGGGGGGCGGCGAAGATCGCCGGCGCCGGGGTGGCGATGGTGGCGGGGAGCGAGGCGGCGAACGCGGGGGGGATCGGGGTAACTTCAATCCGCAGGAGATGCAGGCCCGGGTGCTGGCGGGCCTCCGCGACCGGATGGAGGTCAAGGACGACGAGGAGTGGAAGGTGATTTCCGAACGGATCGCCAAGGTGGCCGAGCTCCGGCGCAATGCCCCCGGCGGTCCGGGCATGATGATGATGGGCCGCGGGCCTGGCGGCGGGGGCCCCGGAGGCCCCGGCCGGGACGAGGGCGGCAGTGGCCGGGGCGGCTTCCGCCCGGGTGGCGGCTCCGCGGAGATGACCGCGCTGGCGAGCGCGTTGCGGGACAAGTTGCCCGACGCCGAGATCAAGTCCCGGCTCGACCGCCTGCGCGACCAGCGCAAGGACAGCGAGGCGAAGCTCGCCCGCGCCCAGGAGGAATTGCGCGCCGTGCTCACGATGCGCCAGGAAGCGATGGCGGTGATGGCCGGGCTGCTGCCCTGATTCGCCGTGGTTGCCGCCTCCTCTCCCTCTGCCGCCCTGCCCGAGCCGCTGGCCCGGATGGTGGCCGCCCGCCAACTGACCGAGGCGGACGCCCGTTCCTACCTGCGCCAGCCCGGGGCGGCGGAAACCGGCGAGGAGGCCGTCCTGCGTTGGGTGGCCCGCGAGTACGGGGTCCCCTTCACCCGGCTCGACGAATTGGAGCCGGACAAGCAGGTCCTGGCACTGTTTCCGGCGCGGCTCCTGTTGCGGGACGAACTGCTGCCCCTGCGGCGAATCGACCATCAGATCGAGGTGGCGACCAGCCGCCTCTTGGACCCGCAGGGCCTCGATGGCCTGCGGGCCCTCACGGGGCTCCGCCTGCGGCCGGTGCTGGCCCCGGCGGAGGCCATCCAGCGGGAGATGAAGAAACGGCTGGGCGTGGGCGCCGACACGATCGGCACCCTCGAGGAGGAGGGGGGCCTGCAGGTGGTCGACGAGAACGCGGCCGCCGGGACCAACCTCGACGAGGCGGCGGAGGACGCCTCCATCATCCGGTTCGTCAACCAGGTGCTGAAGGACGCGATCGAGCTGCGCGCCTCGGATATCCACCTGGAGCCCTTCGAGGAGGAGTTGCGGATCCGTTACCGGATCGACGGCGTGCTGCAGGAGGTGCCGGTGCCGGCGCAGATCAAGAAGTTCCAGCCGGCGATCGTGGCGCGGGTGAAGATCCTCAGCCATCTGAACATCGCGGAGAAGCGCCTGCCGCAGGACGGGCGCATCAAGGTCCGGATCGAGGCCGCCGAGGTCGACATCCGCGTCTCGATCATCCCGATGCTGCACGGCGAGGCGGTGGTGATGCGCCTGCTGCGGCAGAATTCCGCCCTGCGCGGCGTCCGCGATCTCGGCATGCACGAACGCGAGTACCAGTGCCTGCGCCGGGTGCTGGAGCTGCCCCACGGCATCGTGCTGGTCACGGGCCCCACCGGCAGCGGCAAGACTTCGCCCCTCTACACGGCCCCGCAGGAGATCAACGACGCGGAGCGCAAGATCGTCACCATCGAGGACCCGATCGAGTACCAGTTGCGCGGGGTGAACCAGATCCAGGTCTCGGAGAAGTCCGGGCTGACCTTCGCGCGCGGGTTGCGGTCGATCCTGCGCCATGATCCCGACGTGATTTTGATCGGTGAAATCCGCGAC
>JAIYCN010000265.1 GCA_027487995.1 Rubrivivax sp.
GCCATCATGGACCGGCTGAAGATGCCCGAAGGCGAGGCCATCGAGGCGGGCATCGTCACCCGTTCGATCGAAGGTGCGCAGCGCAAGGTGGAAGCGCGCAACTTCGACGTGCGCAAGCAGCTTCTGGAATACGACGATGTGTCCAATGACCAGCGCAAGGTGATCTACCAGCAGCGCAACGAGATCCTGGAAGCGTCTTCCCTGAAGGACACCATCGGTCACCTCCGCCAGGGTGCGCTCACGCAAGTGGTGCGCCTGCATGTGCCCGAGGAAACGCTTGAGGAGCAATGGGACCTGGCCGCCCTGGAGCGCGTGTTGCGCGACGAGTGGACGTTGGAACTGCCGCTGGTCCAGATCGTGCAGGCGTCCGAGTCCATCACCGATGAGGAAATCCTGGAGAAGGTGCTGAAGGCGGCAGACGACCTGTTCCAGACCAAGATCGACATCGTGGGCGAGGAGCAGTTCACGCCCTTCATGCGCATGGTGCTGCTGCAGAGCATGGACACCCATTGGCGCGAGCACCTCTCGGCCTTGGACTACCTGCGCCAGGGCATTCACCTGCGCGGCTATGCGCAGAAGAACCCCAAGCAGGAGTACAAGCGCGAGGCCTTTGAGCTGTTCTCACAACTGCTGGATGTGGTGAAGCTGGAAGTCACGCGCACGCTGTTGACGGTGCGCATCCAGACCCGCGAGCAGGCAGAGGAACTTGAGCGTGCGGCACAGGCCATCGAGGACAGTGCCAGCCAGGTGAGCAACGTCACCTACACGCATCCGAACGAGGATGGGTCGGTGAGCACCAAGACCGACCCGGCCACGGTGGCAGATGAATTGCCGCGCGTGGGCCGCAACGACCCCTGCCCCTGCGGCAGTGGCAAGAAGTACAAGCAGTGCCACGGCAAACTGAACTGATCCCCGGAGATTTCACATGCCCGTCAACCTGAAGGCCCCTGACCCCGCCACCCTCAAGCCTGTGGCCGGCGTCAAGTTGGGCATTGCCATGGCCGGCATCCGCAAGGCCAATCGGCGTGACCTGACCATCATCACGGTCGATGAGGGGGCGTGCGTGGGCGGTGTCTTCACGCTCAACCGGTTCTGCGCCGCGCCGGTGCAACTGTGCCGCGAGCACCTCAAGGCCAACATGCCGGGCGGGCAGGGCATCCGCGCCTTGGTGATCAATACCGGCAATGCCAATGCGGGCACTGGCGAAGACGGGCTGATCCGCGCTCGCCAGACCTGCATCGCGCTGGCGCGCCACCTGAACTTGGCGCCCGAGCAGATCCTGCCGTTTTCCACTGGCGTGATCATGGAAACGCTGCCGGTGGAGCGCATTGAGGCGGGCCTTCCCGCGGCGCTGGCGGACCTCAAGGCCGACAACTGGTCCGTGGCGGCCGAGGGCATCATGACCACCGACACGCTGCCCAAGGCCGCCTCGCGTCAGGTGGTGATCCAGGGCAAGACCGTGACGGTGACGGGCATCAGCAAGGGCGCGGGCATGATCAAGCCCAACATGGCCACCATGCTGGGCTTCGTGGCCACGGACGCGGTGATCGCGCCGAACTTGATGGACGAGCTGGTGCGGGAGACAGCCGACCGCAGCTTCAACCGCATCACCATCGACGGCGACACGTCCACCAACGATTCGTTCATCGTGATCGCCACGAACAAGGCCGGCCACGCGCCCATCGAGCAACTGGATTCGCCCGATGGCGTGCTGCTGCGCGAGGCCCTGTTTGGGGTGGCCCAGGAACTGGCCCAGGCCATCGTGCGCGACGGCGAAGGCGCCACCAAGTTCATCACGGTGCGCGTGGAAGGCGGCAACACCAAGGAAGAGTGCCGCCAGGTGGCCTATGCCATTGCGCATTCGCCACTTGTGAAAACCGCCTTCTTTGCCAGCGATCCCAACCTGGGCCGCATCCTGGCTGCGGTGGGCTACGCCGGCATTGCCGACCTGGACCAGACCAGGATCGACTTGTTCCTTGACGATGTGCACGTGGCCCGCAACGGTGGCCGACATCCCGACTACCGCGAAGAAGACGGCCAGCGCGTGATGAAGCAAAGCGAGATCACGGTGCGGGTGGTGTTGAACCGGGGTGGCATTGCACGCGCCACGGTGTGGACCTGCGACCTCTCACACGACTATGTGAGCATCAACGCGGACTACCGCAGCTGAGCTTGGTCCGGGCTGCAGCAGTTTGACGCCACCGCCTTCACCAGAGCCGACGCCGCGCGAGCGTGCGCTGATGGGCTGGGCCCGCCTGATGGGCTGGGCCACGCTGGCCGAAGGCGACTTGTTGCGCGACCCGGCCTACCGGCGGCTGTGGACGTCCATCCTCACCAGCGCCTTCGGCGCACAGATCACCATGCTGGCCCTACCGCTGACCGCGGCGGTGCTGCTCAATGCCAGCCCCACGCAGATGGGCCTGCTCACGGCCATGGAGATTGCACCCTTCGTGCTGTTCTCACTGCCCGGTGGTGTGTGGCTGGACCGGGTGCGCAAGCTGCCCGTTTATGTGGTGGGCGAATCCATGATCGGCGTCATTCTGGCCAGTGTGCCTTTGGCCTGGTGGATGGGTTGGCTGGCCATGCCCTGGATGTACATGGTGGGCTTTGTGATCGGCACCATCCACACCATTGCCGGCAGCGCCGCGCAGATTGTGCTCACGCAAGTGGTGCCGCGGGAGCGCCTGGTGGAGGCGCATGCCAAGAACGCCATGGCCAACTCGGGTGCCGAGGTGGCGGGCCCGGGCCTGGCCGGTGCCTTGATCAAGGTGATGGGCGCGCCGGCGGCCTTGCTGGTGGATGCCGCGCTGCTGCTGGCCTCGGCGTTGATCCTGCGCGGCATCGACATCAAGGAAGCACTGCCCAAGGTGGCCGAAGGGTCGGCCGCGCAAGCCTTCTGGCGTGATTTGATGGAGGGACTGCGATTCGTGGCTGGTCATCCGCTGCTGGTGACCCTGGCCATCACGGTGGGCCTGTGGCAGATGGCCCACCATGCCGCGGTCGTGGTTCAGATTCTGTTTGCCACGCGCGTGTTGGGCATGGGCGAGCAGTCCATCGGCCTGTCCTACATCGGCTTGGGGGTGGGCACGGTGGTGGCCAGCGTATTGGGGCGGCGCATCAGCGCGCGCATCGGGCCGGGGCCTTGCATGCTGATGGGCTTTGCCATCACCGGCGCGGGCTGGCTGATGTTGGCCGCGGCGCCGGAGGGTGACCTGGGGGTGGCCCTGTTTGCGGCCATGCTGATGAGTTTCAGCGCAGGCGCCATCTTCATCTTCATCAACTTCCTGGCTTTGCGCCAGGCGGTGACGCCTGCGCCGCTGCTCGGCCGCATGACCAGCACCATGCGTTGGTTGACGCTGTTGGCCGCAGGGCCGGGGGCTTTGATTGGCGGTTGGCTGGGCGAACACCTGAGCCTGCGCTGGGCCTTGGCCTTTGCCGGGGGCACCTCGCTGCTGCTGGCCCTGGTGGCCTGGCGCATCCCGCGCTTGCGGCAGCTTAAAACCTTGCCGGCTCCCGAACCCGCACCCCTTGAGGGTCCACGCGCGGATTGACCGCGGGGTCAAAGAGGTGGACGGCGTCGCTGATCAGGCCGTCCACACCCCATTGCGCAAACTGTCGCGCCTCGCGCGGATCGTTGACCGTGTAGATCCAGACCTTGAGGCCACGGGCCTTGAGCGCTTCGATGAGCGCCCCATCCGCGATTTCATGCTGCACCACGCAGGCCACGCAGCCCAGGTCCTGCGCCTCGTCCATCCAATGGGGGCGCACCTGGTTGATGAGCAGGGCGCGGGGCAGGGCGGGGGCGGTTTCTTGAGCGGCGCGCAGGCTGGCGGGCTGGAATGATGACAACAGGGGCATGACCGGGCGGGGTTCGCCCAGGCTCAAGGCGCGCTCGTCGGCCTCCTGCCAGCGGGCCAGGGCCAGTTCCGCCACGGCCTGCCCGGTGGAACTGTCCTGCCCCGGGGTGGGTTTGATTTCGATGTTGAGTGCCGCGCGGTGCGCAAAGACGAAATTCAGGGCCTGGGCCAAGCTGGGGATGGGTTCGAAGGCATGCTCCGAGTGGTGCCAGGCGCCGGCATCCAGATTCTGCAATTCCGCCCAGTTGCGGTCGCTTGCCGGGCCGTGTTCCGTGGTGGTGCGGTCCAGGTTGGTGTCGTGCAGCAGAAAGGGCACGTTGTCGGCGCTGATCTTGGCGTCCACCTCGAACGCCCGCCACCCCAGCGCCAGTCCATGGCGCAGGGCGGCCAGGGTGTTCTCGGGGGCCTGGCGGCCCGCGCCTCGGTGGGCAATCCAGAAAGGGTAGGACCAGGACGGGGTCATCGAATCCTCCAGGAGCGGTACGGCGGCGCCACGTAACCCTGACGCAAGGGTGGAAGGGGCCTCTCGGTTAGCATACTGGGTCAGTATCGGGAAGCGGGCCTTCCTGAACCCGCCGATGCTGCGGTTTTTCATGAATGCACCGCTTTCTCTGACCGCGCTGGGGGATCCGGCCGCCGGTTCAGCCCTGCTGGAGCCGGCTCAGCCGCAACGGCTGCGCGAGATCCCCTACAACTACACCTCGTTTTCCCCCCGGCAAATCGTGATTCGGCTGCTGGGCGCGCGCGCCTGCGATCTGCTGTGCCGGTTGCGCCAGGAGCGGCAAACGGGGCGCTCGGCCCGCATGCTTTATGAGGTGCTGGGCGACATCTGGGTGGTTCAGCGCAACCCTTACCTGCAGGACGACCTGCTGGACAACCCCAAGCGGCGTGGGCTGCTCATTGAGGCGCTGAACCACCGACTGGTGGAGATCGAGCGGCGCCGCGGTGGTTCGGGCACGTCCGATGCGGAAGCGTCGCGCGACGCCTGGGTGGGTGAACTGCTGGCGGCGGCGCGGGCCAGCGTGCAGGGCTTCGAGCGCTCGTTCGCGCAGATGGACGACCTGCGCCGGCGTACCCGCAAGGTGCTGGGGCGCCACACCGCCAAGGACAACATCAAGTTTGACGGCCTTTCGCGCGTTTCCCATGTGACGGACGCCACCGACTGGCGCGTGGAATACCCCTTCGTGGTGCTCACGCCCGACACCGAGGCCGAGATGGCCGCCCTGGTCAAGGGCTGCGTGGAACTGGGCCTGACCATCATTCCCCGAGGCGGTGGCACGGGCTACACCGGCGGGGCGGTGCCGCTGACCTGGAAGAGCGCGGTGATCAACACCGAAAAGCTCGAGAAGATGACCGAGGTGGAGATGATGAACCTGCCGGGCGTGGACCGCCCGGTGGCCACCATCTGGACCGAGGCCGGCGTGGTCACGCAGCGCGTGGCCGATGCGGCCGAGCGCGGTGGTTTCGTGTTCGCGGTGGACCCCACCAGTGCCGAGGCTTCATGCATTGGCGGCAATATCGCCATGAATGCTGGCGGCAAGAAGGCGGTGCTGTGGGGCACGGC
>JAIYCN010000335.1 GCA_027487995.1 Rubrivivax sp.
CATCCACGGCGGGGGCGCCTTGAAGACCTCGATGGTCTCGATGTTCGCGATCGTCGCCTGGCTGAACTCAAAGGCGCGGCTGGAGGCGTCGGAGCTGCCGGTGCTGGAACGCGGCGGCGTGCCCGCGGCGGCGGGGATCTGCCCGTCGAAGGTGAACACGGTCGCCTCCGGGTCCTGGCCGCGCATGGAGACCGTGCTGGCGTCGGCGTTCGAGAAGTTGACCTGGATGCCCGGAACGTAGCGCAGGAACTCGCCGATGTTGCCCTCCGCGACGTTGCCGAGGGTGTCGGCCGAGATCGCTTGGACGAGGAAGTCCGCCTTCTTCTGGGCGTTGATCGCGGCCGCGTTGCCCTCGATCTCGGAGGCCACCACGAAGGCGTCCATCTTGTAGATCGCCGCGGTGAGGCCGAACTCCCGCCGCACGGTGCCGCCCGGGGCGAGGGTCACGGTCTCGCGCAGGTCGTCGAGGCCCGTGTAGGATACGACCACCTCCTGAGCGCCCGCCGGCAGCCCGGACAGGCTGAAGCGGCCCTCGCGGTCGGTGAGCGCCGCGCGGCCGGCGACGCGGACCTCGGCCTGCTCGAGGAAGGCGCGGGTCTTGGCGTTCGCGACGGTCCCGGCGAGGGTGGCGTCGCCTGCCTGCGCCCGCAGGAGGCAGGGCAGCAGGGAGAGCAGCAGGGCGGGGACGAGGCGGGTCAGGGACAGGCGCATGGGGGGTTCGCGGTTACGGCCGCCCGACGAGCTCAACGGGCGGCGGGCGGAAGCCAATCCGGCAAGTGGGCGGACAGTCCGCGCGCTGGGGGGGGGGGCGCCCGCCACTGGTGCGGCGCACCGGGGAGGAGCAGCCAACTCAGACTCGAGCGGCGTCCGGGTTGCATGGGCGCGTCGGGCCGGCGCCGGCGGTCAGGTCAACCAGCGGATTTTCAGTTCCTCCTCGAGCGCCTTGAACTCAGGGTCGCCGGTGACGAGCTCGGCTCTCCGCTCCTTGGCCAGCGCCGCCGCGCAGGCGTCGGCCAGGCTCAGGCGGAAGCGGGTCTTGAAGTCAGCGGCCGCTTCGGCGAGGCGGCGATCCACGGGATGGAACTCGATCGGTACCGCGCCCAATTCGCGGGCGACGGAGGCCCACGCGGCCTCGCCGTCCTTGCGCCGGACCACGTACTGGACCTCCGCATAGTTCACCTCGGTCATCTGCACCGGCTGGTCGCGCTGCCCGGCGCGCTCCAGGATCCGGGCGACCATCTCGCCCCCCGCTTCATCCCGCAACAGGGCCAGCAGGGCGTAACTATCGAGCACGATCGCTCCGGACATCCTTGGGCTACTCCTTCGCTCGTTCCGCGCGCTTGTGCTCCGCCCACTCCTCCCGCAGCGACTGCTGGCCCGGGCGGCGTTTGAGCAAACCTTGGATCCGACGGACGGCGACGGCGGTGACCGGGCGGAGGAGAATTCCCTCCGGCGTGGCCTGGACCACCGCCTTCGTGCCCTCCTCGATGTGAAACAGCTTCCGCAAGTGGCGTGGAATCACCACCTGCCCCTTGGTCGTGAACCAAACCGCGCTCGCTTTTTCCGACCCCGTCATCCCTTCAGGCAACTCTGGGCCTGAAGTAAGACAAGTTTTAAAAGTAAGCTTCCGGCTTCCTGGTCGCTTGGACGTGAGCCGCTGGCGCCAACCTAGGGTAACTCCGGAAGCTTGGGCAGCCGGCGCAGCGAGGCACCGGTGAACTCCGCGAAATCGTCGTTCACCTGGTTCAGGGCCCGCACCGCCATGCCCGCCCAGCGCGCGCCCGCCGGCGCCCGCGCGATCAGCGTCAACCGCAGCGCCTGCTCCCCCGCCCCGGCCGGTACCCGGTCCACCCGGCCCGGATCCAGGAACCGGCCGCGCTCATCCATGAACCGCAACAGCAGGTGGACCGACGTCCCGGGACTCACCCGCGCGCGCACCTCGGCCGTCGCCTCATAGACCTCGCCCGCGACGGCCGGCACCCATTGGGTCAGGTCGTCGCGGATGCAGCCCGCGAGCCGCAGGACGCGCCGCCCGTCGGGAGCCCGGGTGAAGCTCACGCTCCGCGTCGCCCACGGCTCGCCGAGGCCGCCCCACGGGTTGTCGGGAGTCGTCCACTCGATGACGGCCGGAGAGGCGACGGGCCGCGCCACGGTAACCTGTGCCCAGCCCGCATCGCGCAGGGCTTCCCGGCCCTCGGTGGGCAGGCGCAGGATGTCCGCCGCGGTCACGGCGTCGCGCGACGCGGCGAGGCCGGCGCCCCCGGCGAGCAGCGCCCGGCCCTCCGGGGTCGCGGCCAGGACGCGGGCCACGCGGCCGTCGGTCTCGGTGCGGAGGTAAGGCGTGAGGTCCTGGGCCGCGAGGGCGAGGGGGTGTTCCCGCCGCACCTGGGCGTAGGCCACCCGGAAATGGGCCTCCGCGGCCTTGGCCTCCCGCCACGCCGCGGCCAGTCGCGCCGGCTCCGCGCCGGGCACGGCCAGCCGGGAAACCGCCCCGCGGGTCTCCCCCAACCGGGCGAAGGCCTCGCTCACCGCGAACCCGGCCGCCGCGAACGCCACGCGCTCCCGCACCCGCGGCGTGGTCGCCAGGGCCGCGGCCGCGCGCAGGTGTTCCGCCAACTCCGCCAGCGCCGCCGGCGGGAAGATCCCCGTCTGGTCGTCGTCGCGGTAGTGGCGGAGCCAGAAGGGCGGCCCGGGCTGCGCCTGCCAGACGCGGTCCGCCGCCGCGAAGAAGGCCCGCATCGCCGCGGCCGCCTCGCGCCAGTACTCCCGGAAATACTCGTCGAGCAGTGCGGCGGGATCGCGGGTTGGCTCCCACAGGAGTTGCGCGGCGAGCCAGGCCTTGGGTCCGTCGAGGGCCCAGTTCGGATGCGCCTCGGCAAAGAACGCCCGCACCCCGGCGCGATGGTGGAAGGGGATGCTCCGCGCGACGGCCGGGAGCGTGGGCCGCGGCACGAGGAAGGGCCGGCCGTAGAAATAATCATAAACCCCGACGAACGCGGCGCCCGAGCGGCACCAGCGCTCAATCAGGTCCCGGTCCTCGCGCTCGAACTCCGGGTGCGACCACTGGCTGCGGTCGGCGGTGAGGAACGGCACGACGTTGCGCTCGATCGGGAA
>JAIYCN010000389.1 GCA_027487995.1 Rubrivivax sp.
CGTGGCCGCGGCGGCCCGCGTCGCCGTTCCGGCCTCAGCCATGGATGGGCCCTTCCCGCTCGCGCAACGGCCGGCCGTCGCGTCCGCCGAGCACCGCCTGCATCTCCGCGAGGATCGCCAACGCGACCTGCTCCGGTCCGTCCGCCCCGAGGTCCAGGCCCACCGGCGCGCGCAGCCTGCGCCCGAGCTCCGCCGCAGCTGCCGGCGCGGTCGCGGCCAGGTCGGCCAGGATCCGTGCGGCGCGCCGGCGCGGGCCCAGCAGGCCCACGTACGCCAGCGGACGCCCCAGCAGCGCGCCCAGCAGCGGCAGGTCGTGCACGTAATGGTGGGTCATCACCACCACGAGCGCGTCCGGCCCCGGATTGAGCCGCGGGATGAGTTGGTCGGCCGGTGCGGCCAGCACGCGCGTGGCGGCCGGAAACCGCTCCCGGGTCGCGAACGCCGGCCGCGGATCCCCGACGGTCACGTGCCAGCCCAAGGTGGCGGCGAGCGTCGCGAGGGGCTGCGCATCGTCTCCGGCGCCAAGGACGTACAGGGCCGGGGGCGGCTTGACGCGCTGCACCCATTCTCCCGGTTCTCCGCCCGCCGCGTCGTCGCCGAGGAGCCGCGTGCCCCACCGCTGCGGGTCAGGGCCCTCGTGCCGCACGCCCAGCGTGAGGAGGCGTCCGCCCGCCCAAGCGGAGGGAAGCTCCGTGGCCCAGGCCGGTACGGCATCGATCCGCTCCAGCAGCACGCGCACCACGCCGTGGCAGCCGAGGCCCACGCCCCAGACGAGGTCGTTCTCGGCGGTGGTGTCGTAAGTGACGACCTCCGCGACGCCGTGGCCGAGGATCCCGCGCGCCCGGGTCACAAGATCCTCCTCGAGGCACCCGCCGCTGATCGCGCCGAGGCGGCGGCCGTCCGCGGTGACCAGCAGCCGGGCGCCGGGACGGCGATAGGAGGAACCTTCGACGTGCACCAACGTCGCGAGCACCGCGGGCAGGTTGCCCGTTTCGCCGAGGGCGGCTGCGATGGCGGCCAGTTCCGGCATCCGCGCGGGCCCGCTCAGAGCGGTTCCTCAATCACCGGGTTTGTCAGCGCGCCGATCCCCTCGATGTCCACGGTCACCGTGTCGCCCGGCTGGAGCCAGACCGGCGGGTTGCGCGCGAAGCCCACGCCGTGTGGGGTGCCGGTGAGGATGACCGTCCCCGGCAGCAGGGTCTTGCTGGAGCTGAGGAAGGCGATGATCGCCGGCACGTCGAAGATCATGTCGTCCGTGCTCCAATCCTGCATCACCTGGCCGTTGAGCACGGTCCGGATGCGCAGCGCGTTCGGGCGGGGGAGCTCGTCGGGCGTCACGAGGACCGGCCCGAGCGGGCAGAAGGTGTCGAAGCTCTTGCCCTGGCACCATTGGCCGCCGCCGCCGTCGCGCTGCCAGTCGCGCGCCGAGACGTCGTTGGCGCAGGTGTAGCCGAGGACGTGGTCGAGGGCGTTCTCCCGGGTGGCGTTGCGGCAGGCCCGGCCGATGACGACGGCCAGCTCGCACTCGTAGTCCACCTTGGTGCTGGGCAGGTGCCGGGGTAGTTGGATGGGCCCGCCGGGATGCTGCACCGCGGCGGTGTTCTTCATGAAGAGCACCGGATGCGGGGGCAGGGGGCTGTTCGACTCGGCCGCGTGGCGGCGGTAATTCAGGCCGATGCAGAGCAGGTTCGTCGGCACCACCGGCGCGAGCAGCGGCCCCGGGGTGACGACCTGGTCGGTGACGTGGAACTCCCCGGGCACCGCGCCCGCCACGGCGCGGGCGGAACCGTCGGGTTGCAGCGCGGCCCAGGCCGGGCCCGCGGGGGTCTGGTGGCGGATGAGTCTCATGACCCCGTGGTGACGGAGCCCGCCGCGGGAGGCAAGCCGGGCCGCGGCCGGAGCGAAAGGCCGCGGGCGTCGAACTCAGCTTGGCGCGCAGTCGTCCGCGTCCGGCGGCGCGGGGTCGGGTGCGGCGGGCGGTTGGAGGAAGGCGTGCAACTCGGCGGCGAGGCGCGGGCCGAAGCCGGGCACCTCGGCGATCGCCTCCACCGGGGCGGCGCGGAGGCGCTGGATGTCGCCGAAGGCGGCGAGCAGGGCGGCGCGCCGCACGGGGCCGAGGCCGGGGAACTCGTCCAGCACGCTCTCGCGCAGGCGCTGCGAGCGCAGGTCCGCGTTGTAGGTGTTGGCGAAGCGGTGGGCCTCGTCGCGGAGGCGCTGCAGCAGGTTCAGGCCGGGGTGGTTGAGCGGCAGGTTGAGCGGCGCGCGGCCGTCGGCGAAGAGGATCGTCTCGTGTCGCTTGGCGAGGCCGATGACGGCCGGCGGCGTGAGGTCCAGCGCGACAAAGGCGCGCAGCGCGGCGCCGATCTGGCCGCGGCCGCCGTCGATGACCACGAGGTCGGGCAGCGGCTTGCCCTCGGCGGCGAGGCGGCGGTAGCGGCGGCCCACGACCTCCTCCATCGCGCGGTAGTCGTCGTTGCCCACGAAGCTGCGGATCTGGAAGCGGCGGTACTGGTCCTTGTCGGGGCGGCCGTCCGTGAAGCGCACCATCGCGGCGACGACGAAGGTCCCCGAGATGTGCGAGATGTCGAAGCACTCCATCGCCGCGGGGGGCGTGGGCAGGGCGAGGGCCTCCTGCAGGGCCGCGAGCGCCGCGGCGCCGCCGGCGGGCCGCACGGGATCGACCCGTTCGAAGCGGCGGGTCCGGCGCAGCGTCTCCTCGAGGGCGAAGACGATGTCGCGCAGTTCCGCCGCCCGCTCGAAGTCGCGGCGCTCCGCGGCGGTGATCATCTCGGCCCGCAGCGAGTCCACCCACTCGCGGGATTTCCCCTCGAGGAAGGCGCAGGCGGCGTCGACGCGTTCGCGGTAGGCGGCCGGGGTCACCACGTGATCGCCGCCGTAAAGTTCGGCCCGGACGTCGTCGTAGAGGCGCCAGCTGCCGTCCTCCAGCCGGGTCGGCGTGCC
>JAIYCN010000061.1 GCA_027487995.1 Rubrivivax sp.
CCCACGCTTCACCGCCGTCAAGACCAAGGCCGACGAGGCCGCCGTGCTCATCTACACCAGTGGCACCACCGGTCCACCCAAGGGCGCGCTCATTCCGCACCGCGCCCTCATCGGCAATCTCACCGGCTTCGTGTGCAGCCAGAACTGGTTCCCACATGTGGGTCCTCGCGAAGGCGCGGCACCTTCCAGCCCAAAAGCCGAAGAGCTGGACGCCACCTTCTGGTCACCGGCTGATTGGGCCTGGACCGGCGGCCTCATGGACGCCTTGTTGCCCACGCTCTACTTCGGCAAACCCATCGTGGGCTACCAAGGGCGCTTTTCCGCGGAGCGCGCCTTCGAACTCCTGCAGCGCCACCGCATCACGCACAGCTTTCTCTTCCCCACCGCACTCAAGGCCATGATGAAGGCCTGCCCTCAGCCGTCCGAGAAGTACCGGCTTGAGCTGCGTGCCGTCATGAGCGCCGGTGAGGCCGTGGGAGACGCCGTCTTCAACTGGTGCCGTGAAGCCCTGGGTGTCACCGTCAACGAGATGTTCGGTCAAACCGAGATCAACTACATCGTGGGCAACTGCACGGTGAGTCTTGATGAACACGGCAGGCCTCAGGCCGGATGGCCCGCGCGCGCGGGCAGCATGGGCCGCGGCTACCCCGGGCATCGCGTGGCGGTCATTGATGAGCACGGCAAGGAGTGTCCGCTCGGCACGCCTGGCGATGTGGCCGTGCACCGCCTGGACATCCACGGCCAACCCGACCCCGTGTTCTTTCTGGGCTACTGGAAGCGCGAGAAGGCCACCCGCGAGAAATACACCGGCGACACCTCACGCGTGGAAACCGCCGGCTGGTGCCGCACAGGTGACATGGCCATCATGGATGAGGACGGCTACCTCTGGTACCAGGGGCGCAGCGACGACATGTTCAAGGCCGCGGGCTACCGCATCGGCCCCAGTGAAATTGAGAACTGCCTGGTCAAGCACCCGGCCGTGGCCAATGCCGCCGTGGTGCCCAAGCCCGATGCGGAACGCGGCGCTGTGGTCAAGGCCTACATCGTCCTGGCTGCTGGCCACAAGGGTAACGAAGCCTTGGTGGCGCAGCTGCAGCAGCATGTGCGCGGGAAGCTCGCGCCCTATGAATACCCCAAGGAGATCGAATTCATTGATGTCCTGCCCATGACCACCACCGGCAAGGTGCAGCGCCGCGTGCTGCGCCTGCAGGAAGAAGATCGCGCCCGGCAGCTCCAGGCCTGAACCGATTCACCCACACCCCAATCCGCATGACCATCGACCACACCACCCTCGGCCGCAGCAGCCTCTCCGTCACCCGCATCTGCCTGGGCACCATGACCTTCGGTCAGCAGGTCGACGAGCCCACCTCCCACCGCATCATGGATCGCGCGGTTGAGCGCGGCATCAACTTCCTCGACACCGCCGAGATGTATGCCGTGCCGTCCACCCGCGAAAGCTTCGGCAAGACTGAAACCTTCATGGGCAATTGGTTGGCGGCACGCCCCGGTCTCCGTCAGAAGCTCGTGATCGCCAGCAAGATTGCCGGCCCTTCGCGCAACATGGACTGGATCCGCAATGGTGCGTCCGACCTCAAGCCCGAGGACTTCAAGGCGGCCTGCGACGACAGCCTGCGCCGACTGCAAACCGATGTGATCGACCTTTACCAGATCCATTGGCCCAACCGCAATGCGCCGGTGTTTGGGCAGATGTACTACAACCCCTCCAAGGATCGGCCGCAAACCTCCATCGAGGCGCAACTGCGCGCACTCGAAGACCTCGTCAAGGCGGGCAAGATCCGCTATGTTGGGCTCTCCAACGAGACGCCGTGGGGACTGGCCGAATTCATCCGCCTAGCCGAGGCCCATGGTCTGCCGCGGGTGCACACCGTTCAGAATCCCTATGGCTTGGTCAATCGTGTGGTGGACAACGGCCTGGACGAGGTGATGCACCATCACCAGGTGTCGCTGCTGGCCTATTCCCCGCTGGGCTTTGGTGTGCTCACCGGCAAGTACGACGACCACGGCATCATTCCCTCGGACCACCTCGACGCTGCGCGCCTGTCGCGCTACGAATCCATGCGCAAGCAGCGTTGGTCCCGCCCGCAGACATTGGCCGCTGCGCGCCGCTACAACGCCCTGGCCTGGCAGCATGGCATGACACCCACGCAGATGGCCCTGGCCTTCTGCTACCGCAATTGGCGCGTGGCCTCCACCATCATCGGTGTTCGCACGATCGAGCAGCTCGACCAATGCCTGGACGCCTGGTCCACTGAACTGTCGGCCGAACTGCTGGAGGCCATCGACGCCATCCGGTTGGAGATCCGCGATCCGGCGCAGTGATCAGCTGACCCTGCGGTACCCACCCACCACCCCGCGCGGCGAGAGCACCAACTGCCACAGTTGGTTCGAACGCGCGCGGAAGGTGCCGGCGCAGCTCAGCAAGTAGTAGCGCCATATGCGACGGAATCGTTCGTCGTGGTGGCGAGCAAGCGATGGCCATGCCTGGTCGACCCGTTCATGCCAAGCCATGAGCGTGCGGTCATAGTCGGCGCCAAAGTTGTGCCAGTCCTCGATGATGAAATGGTGCTCCACCGATGAGGCCAGTTCTCCGGCCGAGGGGAGGTTGCCGTTGGGGAAGATGTGTCGGTCGACCCAGGCATCCGGCGGGGTACCCGCTCGGTTCTTGCCGATTGTGTGCAGCAGGACCAATCCGTCCGGGGCCAAGCTTCGCACCAGCGTTTCGAAGTAAGCCTCGTGGTTCTTCGGTCCCACATGCTCGAACATGCCCACGGATGCCACGCGGTCGAAGCGTCGCTGCCCATCCTCGTTGAATCGTCGATAGTCCACCAGTTCCACAGTTGCATTCAAGCCCTTGAGCCGCTGCGTTGCCCATTGCGCCTGTTCGCGCGAAATGGTCAGCCCCGTGACCTTGGCCCCGTAGTGCTCGGCTGCATGCCGCATCAAGCTGCCCCAACCACAACCCACATCCAGCAGGCTCATGCCCTGAGCCAATCCCAACTTGCGGCACACCAGGTCCAACTTGTCATGCTGGGCTTCGTCCAGGCCCCGGGCTTGCGACCAGTAGCCGCAGCTATAGGCCATGGTGCGGCCCAGCATGCGTTCGAACAAGGACACATCCATGTCGTAGTGAATCTGCGCCACCTGGCCTGAACGCTCTATGGACTGGCCATTGAACAACAGCGCGCGCAGCCAGGGCCATGCACGGGCGCGCCAACCCACCTCGCCGTCCAAGCCTGCGCGCAGGATGCGGGTGAAGAATTCGTCCAGCCGCTCGCAGTCCCACCACCCGTCCACATAGCTGTCGCCCAATCCCAGGCTGCCGTGCGCCAGCACACGCATCAAGGTGCCGGGATGCTTGATCTGCAGGTCCCAGGGGTGATGCCCGTTGATCTGAACGCCGGCTCGGTCCAGGAGGTGTTGTGCCTGACGTTGGCCGCGCAGGGTGGATATGGTCCTGGGTCGGTTGGCAACCTCAGCCGAGGTGGCCGGAACGGCTGTGGTCGGGTTCATGCCCGACGATGATTCCTTCTGCGCCGGGCAATGCGCTGAGCATGCGCAAGCCTTGTGCTTCAGGCTTCCAGGCGGTTCCTCACCCGGTGCACCATGGCATAGACCAGGCCCACCACCGGCAGTACCGACAAGGCGGTCAGCACCTCATGGTCCAGCACCAAACCGCCGGGCATGGGCAGGGCCTCAGCGGCCTTGGCCATGTAGGCCACCAAGCTCACGCCGTAGTAGCTGATGGCCACGACTGAAAGGCCCTCAACGGTTTGCTGCAGCCGCAACTGCAGCTTCTGCCGGTGTGCCAGCGAGCGGAACAACTCTTGGTTGTTCGCTTCACGCTGCGCCTCCACCCGCACGCGCGCCAGATCCACCGCGCGGTTGATGCGATCGGCAATGTCGGTGATCCTCGCGTCGGTGCTGTCGCACAGGGCCATGGCCGGCGCAAAGCGGCGGTTGAAGAACCCGGCCAGCTTCTGTAGACCCAGCAGGCGCTCTTCCCGCAAGTCAGACAAGCGCTGCAGCACGATGCGCTGGTAGGCACGCGCGGCCGACAGCCTGTAACGCGTCCGTGCTGCGCTGTGTTCAATTTCTGCGGCCAACTTCAAGAGTGAATCAAAGGCGGCCGCATCGTCCAGGGTGCGTGCCCCGGCCATGTCATCCACGATCTGCTGCAGTTGCGACTCCACCCGGCTGAGCACCAGCGCCTCGGCGCGCGCCACCGGGAAGCCCAGCATGGCCAACATGCGATAGGCCTCGATTTCGCATAGCCGCTGCACGTCACGCGCGAGGCGGTCCGGCGTGAGGCCCTGGTCCACGAGCACGAATCGCGTGAAGCCGTCGCTGCCCAAGCGCAGGTCCGTCATCACCGCGCCTTGGCCGTCGGAAACTCGTGAGGCCAACAGCGCAGCCGCGTCACCCAGGTCCTCGATGTCTTCGATGTTGGCCCGGTCCGCCAGCGCAGCCTGCATCTCGTCGCGGCAGGCTTCCACCCAGGCGGGCTCCTCCCCCCGCAGCACGGCCACGTGGGTGGCGGCAATCATCGGCGTGCGGCTGATGCCCTCCACAAATTCCGCTGGAAGCGCATCAATGGCCCGAGCTTGCAGGGCGCCGCGCAGCGCAGCGGTGTCGGTCCAGTTGCCGGGCATCAACAGGTCGGCGCTCATTTGCCAACTGATGAATTCGCCGTGTCGCTCGAACTTCAGGTCGAAGCCCGCGGACTTCACCACGAAATGCCGCGCACCTTCAGGAGGCAGTGGGTGGGCGATTCGCTCGCACAAGGAGCGAAGCGCGGACAAGGCCACGGCAGCGTCCATGCCCTGTTGGGCCCAGTAAGACACCACGCCCGGAGAACGCACGGGCATGGCCGGTCGTGCGTGGAGTTCCTCGTGGAGGTCCAGGTGTGCTCGGGCCGGCCAGACTGCGCCGCTTCGGGTGGTGGAAGCTGCGTTCATCTTCACATGATGCCACCAGCGAGGGTGTTTACACTTCGCGGCCATGGAAACCCTGCAGATCGCTCCGGCCGTTGTGGCCGCTCTGGCCGCTTTGGCTGTGCTGGGCGCCTACCTCATGGGCTCACTGTCCTTTGCGGTGGTCGTCAGTCGCCTCATGGGGCTTGAGGACCCGCGCACCTACGGCTCGGGCAACCCCGGCGCGACCAACGTGCTGCGCTCGGGCAACAAGAAGGCTGCGGTGCTCACCTTGCTGCTCGATGCGGTCAAGGGCGTGATTCCGGTCCTGCTGGCCCGCCATTTCGCCCCCGCGGTGGGGTGGGGTGAAGGCATGGTGGCGTTGGTCGGCCTGGCGGCCTTCCTGGGGCACCTGTGGCCCGTGTTCTTCCGTTTTGTGGGGGGCAAGGGCGTGGCTACGGCCGCCGGGGTGTTGCTGGCCTTCGAACCGGTGCTGGGCTTGGCGACGCTGGCCTCCTGGCTGCTCATCGCCTACTTTTTCCGCTACTCGTCGCTTGCAGCCCTGGTGTCTGCCGCCTTCGCACCCTTCTATCACGCGCTCATCTGGGGCCCCAGCGAGGCCACCTTGTGCATCCTCGTGATGAGCTTGCTGCTGATCTGGCGCCACGAGGGCAATATCCGCAAGCTGTTGGCTGGCCAGGAATCCAAGATCGGGCAGAAGTCCGCTCCTTGACCTCGTCACTTTTTCTTCACTTCCCATCAGGATTCATCCATGACCATCCAACGCTTCGATGTCGGCCCCCGCATGTCTGAAATGGCCGTCTACAACGGTACCGTCTACCTGGCCGGCCAGGTTGCCGAAGACGGCAGCCAGGACATCACCGGGCAAACCCAGCAAGTGCTCACGGCGATCGACAAGCTGTTGGCCCGTGCCGGCAGCGACAAGAGTAAGATCCTGCGCGCGCAGATCTTCATCAAGGACCTGGCTGAATTCGCCGCCATGAACGCCGTCTGGGAAGCCTGGGTGGTACCCGGTCACACCCCGCCGCGCGCCACGGTGCAGGCGCATCTGGCCAAGCCGGAGTGGAAGATCGAGATCGTGGTCACCGCTGCCATGTGAACTCCTGGGGCCTTCTGGCCGTGCCCTGCCGCAGAAGCGGTTGGGGCTCGGCTACAGTTTGATCCATCATGAAAATCCTGCTCACCGGGGCTGCCGGCTTCATCGGCATGACCACCACGCTGCGCCTGCTGGCGCGCGGTGACGAGGTGGTCGGCGTCGACAACCTCAATGACTATTACAGCGTTCAGCTCAAGCGCGACCGCCTCGCGCGCCTGCAGCCTCACGCCGGTTTTCGCATCCATCAGCTTGATGTGGCCGACCGCGCCGGCATGGCGCAGCTCTTTGCGCAGGAGCGCCCGCAACGCGTGATCCATCTGGCCGCCCAGGCCGGCGTTCGCTATTCGCTGCAGAACCCACACGCCTACGTGGACGCCAACCTCGTGGGATTCATGAACATCCTGGAGGGCTGTCGCCACCACGGCGTCGAGCACCTCACCTATGCCTCCAGTTCCAGCGTGTACGGTGGCAACACGAAGATGCCCTTCTCGGTGCACGATTCGGTGGACCACCCCGTGAGCCTGTATGCGGCCACCAAGAAGGCCAACGAGTTGATGGCCCACACCTACAGCCACCTCTTTGGCTTGCCCACCACCGGACTGCGCTTCTTCACCGTCTACGGCCCCTGGGGCCGGCCGGACATGGCCCTCTTCCTCTTCACCAAGGCCATCCTCGAAGGCAAGCCCATCGATGTGTTCAACCACGGCAAGATGCAACGGGACTTCACCTACATCGACGACATCGTCGAGGGTGTGATCCGCGTCAACGACCGCGTGGCCACACCCGGTGAA
This sequence comes from Rubrivivax sp., assembly GCA_027487995.1. Taxonomy (GTDB): domain Bacteria; phylum Pseudomonadota; class Gammaproteobacteria; order Burkholderiales; family Burkholderiaceae_C; genus RFTU01. The sequence continues at coordinate 6,840 of JAIYCN010000061.1, forward strand.
ACCTACAACCCCGGTGCGCCTGATCCGGCCACCAGTACGGCGCCATACCGCGTCTTCAACATCGGCAACCACAGCCCCGTGCCGCTGATGGACTTCATTGGCGAGATTGAACGCGCCATAGGCCGCGAGGCGCAAAAGAATTTCCTGCCGCTGCAGGACGGTGACGTACCGGCCACCTATGCCGATGTCCAAGCCCTCGAGGATTGGACCGGTTTCAAACCTGGAACCCCGCTGCGCACCGGCATTGAGCGGTTCGTAGACTGGTACCGCGGCTATTACGGCGTCTGAGCCAACAGGGTTCGCACCTGTGCCGCGGGGATGGCGTAGCTGATCCCGGTCGGTTCGCTTAGGCTGGATTCCCGCCCAGCACGAATCAACACCATGTTGATCACGCCCACCACCTCGCCCGTGGCCGCATGGATCACGGGCCCGCCGCTGTTCCCTGGGTGAGCCTTGGCATCCAACTGATAGATCTCAAAAGCACCACTTCGAAGCCGGGCAGCGTTGCGCGCTGTGAGAGCTTGCGCTTGTGGCGCCGGTAGGGTGATGTCCACCACTGAAGACACGATACCCCGGTGCACCACAGGAGACAGGCCCAGCACGCTACCCAGCGGGTAGCCCAGCAAGGCGATCTCCAGCCCTTCTGTTGCAGGCTCCGTGGCCAGATTCAAGGCCGGCAGTGGCCTGCCCTCCAGTTCCAGCAGCGCCAGATCCGTGGCTGCTTCTCTGCGCATGACGTTCGCCATCCTGGGCTCTCGGGCACTGCGACTTCCGTCGGCAGACGGCACCATCACCATCAGCCGCTCGCCGGGTTCGGGGATTCTTCCGTCCTCTGCCAGAACATGCGAATTCGTCACTACCAACCGGCCATCACCGGTGACCCAACCTGAGCCACGAAACTGAAAACGAGGGCTTGCCGTGGGCTGGAAATAGCCCACTGCCACCACCGATCGCCTGACCCGCGCGATGACCGCGGGAAGCCCCGACGCCATCGTGCCGGTGACGCCGCCAGCTGACACCAGCGCCATGCCCAGCGCACCCCAATGGCCCAGTACGCGGCGGCGAGAGGCCATCACGCGGCATGCAGGGCTGTATGCCTCATCCGTCATGCTCACACCTTCATGCTGCTCGCGCTGCCGACAGATCCGCTCCAGTAATGCTGCTGCCGAGTGCCTCGACGCAGGTTCGCCAGAAATCATCTGGCTCCTGAATCTCAAAACCGTAGTAGTAGCCGCTCGTGGACCGTACCCAGCGGCGCACCACGGCCTCCATCCGAGAGACCACACCCGCCCCCAATTCCACCGTCACATGCCAATGCGAGCCAACCGCCATGGCTGCTTCCGTTCGCGCCTGAAAACCCAGCAACGACACCTCGATTACCGTCGCCTTGTAAATGTTGTCCACCGGATCGCGGGGCTTCATCACCGCAGGGCATTTGAGCGGGTATCGGGGGTGGCGCCGCAGTGATGTGCCATTGGCGGTGGCGTGATGCTCACTCGAATCCGCCGGGTGACGGGTGTTGTCGGATGCAAGCCTAGGGGGCGGAAGAACCCGTGAGAAGCGCTCCTCGACATAGACCTCGCGCAGCAACAGTCGACGCCGGTCGCTGAGTTCATCGAACACCCGTGTGCGGCGGTTGAAGAATTCATCCAGTAATTCGGGCGTCATCACCGGGTCTGTGGTGACGTGATAGCGACGCTCGGGCATTTGAATGTTCGACATGCGCACATCCACAAAGTAGCGGTGCAGATTCTTGCGCGCGGATTTGTCGTGGTATGCGGCTCGGAACCGCGAAGGCGCGAATTCAAGGTCCAGGCTAGCGCCAACAGCTGGTGCACCGTTGGCAAAGTCATAGGACTTCACCTCGGCGACTGGGAGCCGTTCGAACAGCAACAGGGACTCATAGAGCTCAATTCGGTTCGGATTCACCGCAATCAGCAAGTGTCGGGTGTCGAACACCCCCCCGCTGTACTGGTACATGAACTTCATCAACGGAAACAGGATTGCGCCACCGGTCCTGCGAAACCGTCGATCCACCGCCAGTGCCGAGACCTCTGCCAATTGACCGGGTTGTGAGCGAACCTCGGTCAAGTCGAACGCCTCCTGCAGCGGGAATCCGAACACGCCCTCACGCACCAGCGAGATCGTCCCCACCACTTCTCCATCCCATTTTGCGCAGAGCGTAGTGGTGGTGGGCAAGGCGTGATACGGCGTCACGCGCAGTCCGCTGGCATGCGGCTTCATGAAACCCTCACCCACGTAGGCCTCATGCAACAAGCGGAAGCAGGCCTGCAATTCTTCGGCGGTCTCGGCGATCTTGAGTGAGAGCCTTGAATCTGGATCCGGATCGCAGTTCACCATCTGCCGATAAACCGCATGCCGAAGGTCGCGCGGCAGGTGCGCGAACATGCGACGCACCCAATGGTTGAATTGACGACGCAGCATCTTGGCCACCGTCGGGGGGCGCTGCTTTGCGCGCTGCGTGGTCTCGATGCCCATGTTCACAGAGATTTGAGCATTTGGCTCACCACGGTTTGCTGCGGGAACTTGACGCCCAAAGCTACCAGTTGTTCCAGTTCCTTGCGCGCGGCTGGTTTGTCTCCTGACTCCACGTAGATCTTGGCCAAATTCAAGCGCAGGGAGTAGTCTCCATTGGACTTCTCCACAGCGGCTCTTTGTACTTCTATCGCCTTGGGGAACTGCCGGTTGGCTGCTAGCGCCATGGCCAGCGTGTCCATGATCACTGGAGTTTCGGGTAACAAGGCGTTGGCCTTTTCGGCGGTCTCCAAGGCTCCGGCCTTGCGCTGGCTTACCAGCGCATAGGCCAGGTTGTTCATGATCACCGCGTTGTTGGGTTCCACTTTCAGGAAGTCGCGCAAGAGGCTCTCGGCTTCAGGCCAGGCTTGGCGATTGATGGCCAGATCGGCCAGATAGCCAATGAACGTGATGTCCCGGGGCGATGTCTTGAGCCAGCTGGCCGCCAGTTCCGAAGCCTCTGCGCTGCGGTTGTGCAGTGCCAATGCACCATGCAGCTTGGTTACCGTCTGCGTACTGCGAGTCTTGGCCAGCGCAGTTCGATAGGCCGCCACGGCAGTGTCCAACTGCTTGGCCTGCATCGCCACATCACCCTCGAAGATCCAGCCGGTGGGGTCCTGCGGCCGCTGCTTCTGGACATCCTTTGCGGCCGCATAGGCATCAGCGGTTCGATTCAAGGCCACCAGATTGGCCAGCAGCTTTTGCTGTGCAGGCAGGAAATCGGGCTTGCTCTCCAGTGCCTTGCGTAGGGTTCGCACCGCATCTGAATAATCACCCGTAGCGGATTGGGAATCCGCCAAACGCACTTGGAAGGCCAGGTTCTCCGGTTGCAGCTGAACCAGACGCCTGAAGGTCGTTCCGGCCTGTTCCTTGGCGTCATTGGCCAACTGTGCGCGGCCCAGGGCGTCAATCACTTCGGGCTGATCAACCACCGCCGTATTGGCGTCTTGCGCAGCCGCCAGGGCCGCCCGCTTGTCCTTGGAGGCGCCCAGCAAGTGATTCACGAGCGTCACCCTCAAGGCAGGTGAATCCGGTACGGCCTTGACGGCGGCCTCCAAAATCGCGCGGACCTCAGCAGGCGTGGCCCCATCACGGGCCTTGAGTTCCGCGATGGCCAAGTGAGCCTGTGCACTCTTGGGGTCCACTTTCAGCACGCGCTCGAAGTGACTGCGTGCCTTGTCATTCTTACCTTCACTCAAGTCCAACATGGAAAGGGCCATGGCCGAGGGAAGGTAGTCACCCTTGATACTCAACGCCGACTCAAAGGCCTGGCGAGCAGAGGACCGGTCGCCCTTTGCCAAGCGCACTTGCCCCTCGATGTGCGCCGGCAGGGGGTTGTCGGGTTGCTTCTTTCGCAAAGATGCCGCTGCCCGCGACGCTCCATCAAAGTCCCGTTGCTGCATGCGCGCTGAAATCAAGACCAAGTCAGCGGTGTTGCCCGCATCATTGGACGCAATCGACTCCAGCTCCAGCATCACCTCGCCGTCTCGCCCACGGCCCAGCTGGGCAACCGTGTTCATGGTCTTCAGTCGCAAGTCCTGGGGCTTCATTTCGGAAGCCCGGCGCAGCATCGCACCGGCCTTGTCGGCCTGCCCGTCCTGCAGCATGGCTTGGCCAGCCAAGGCCAAGGTCTCTGCATCCGGGCGCTCGCCTTCCAGAAGCGGCTGCAGCGTCTCCAGCGCACGTTTAACCTGCCCAGTGCGCATCTGGTTCTGCGCCAGTACGCGGCGGGCCTCGGGCCAGCGCGGCGCCAGTTGCACTGCGCGTGCGGCATGCACCTCGGCTTGTACCGTGTTGTTGGCGCGCTCGGCCACCCGTGCCGCCAGCAGTTGAACCCGGGCATCGCCACCAGCGGCCTTTAGCATCAAGTCGGTCACTTCCCGGGCGCGGTCCAACTTGCCGTCGCGCAGCGCGTAATCGGCCTCCATCAGCAGCACCGTGGGGTGGCGTGGGGCCACTTTCTGGAACGCCTCCCAGCGTGACCGCAACTCCGCCGAGTTCTGCTCTTGTTGAGCCAGTGCCATCAGGGCGGTGTGTGCGGACACATAGTTGGGTTTGGCCTGCACCGCCGCCTCGAATGAACGCCTAGCCTTTGCCAGGCCCTCCGCGTTCTTCTCCAGCGCCACATGCAGGCTTCCTTTGAGGACCAAGGCCGCGGGCTTTTCAATTGAGCGGGCAATCATGGCGTCTGTTTGGGCCATCGCATCATCCAGCTTGCCTTCAGCCGCGGTCAACTGCGCGCGCAGGAGCAGGGCGCGACCATTGTCGTTATCGAGCTGAAGGGCCTTGTCGAGCGCTTGGTTCCCTTCCTGCTTGCGCCCCAAAGTCATGTGGGCCGAGGCCAGCGCCGCCGCCAAGGCGCTGCCTGCCTTGGGGTCGACCAGCGTGGTCTGCCCGTAGCGCTCAATCAACTTCTTGCCCTGTCCCTGGCCGATCAAGGCGCTTGCCAACAGCGGCACCACTTGGTCGGGTGCAACGCCCTGGTCGAGTGCCTTGGTCAATTCCACCTCAGCACCAACCGCATCACCCATGTCCAGAAGCGCACGACCCATCAGAAGCCGGGCTTCAGCCGACTGCGGAAACTTCTGCAGTGTGGTCTTGAGCTGGATGATGGCTGCGTTCTGGTCGCCTTTTTCCAGGTAGCCCCGGGCCGAACCCAAGAGCTTGACTTCTGAATCCGAGCAGCCAGCGAGGGCCAGCAGTACCGCCCCGGCGACCAGTGCGGACGAAAGAGTTCGGGATGTGGAAGGTTGAAGTTGAATCTTCATGCTGATTTACTCCGGAGTCTCACCTCAGGCCCAGCTTGGCCATGAGGTCGTAAAGGGTGGGGCGGCTCACGCCCAACAGGTCGGCTGCACGCTGCAGGTTGGAATTGGTCCGCGCCAAGGCAGTCACTACCGCGCGGCGTTCCGCGGCTTCCCGCGCTGCACGGAGGTTGACGCTGTCCCCGTTGTCCACCGGCTCGGGTACGGTTTCGGGGGGGAGGCTGTCCACGCTCTTTGCCTGAGCGGCCTGAAGGCTATCCTCCCGGTTGGGCTGAGTCGTACGCAGCCCCAAGTCCAAGGCCGTCAGGCTGTTGCCCTCGGCCATGATCGCCGCGCGCTTGACCACATTGAGCAGTTCACGAACGTTACCCGGCCACGGATGAGATTCAATGGCCCTCACCGCGTCAGACGACAAGCTGAGGTTGGCGCGGTGCAGGTCGGCAGCAAAGCGGCGCAGGAAGGTGTGCGACAACAGCACCGCATCGCCCAAACGCTCACGCAAGGGAGGGATGAGCAACTCCACCTCGGCCAAGCGGTAGTACAGGTCTTCCCGGAAGCGGCCCTGCTCAATCAGCGATTTCAGGTTCTGGTGTGTGGCGCCCACCACTCGAACGTCTACGGAAATAGGGCTGCGGGCGCCCACGCGCTCCACCTGACGCTCCTGCAAGAAGCGAAGCAGCTTGGCCTGAAGCGGCATCGGCAAGTCGCCAATCTCGTCCAGCATCAGCGTGCCGCCGTCTGCGGTTTCAATCTTGCCCGGAGTGGACTTGACTGCACCGGTAAAGGCACCCCGCTCATAGCCAAAGAGTTCGCTCTCCAAGAGGTTCTCCGGGATTGCAGCGCAATTGATCGCCACGAACCGGCCGCTTCTGCCTGAAGCCTCATGCAGTCCCTTGGTCAGTACTTCCTTGCCGGTTCCACTTTCGCCCAGCAGCAGTACTGTTGCGTCGCTGGGCGCTACGCGCTCCACCATCCGTACCAAGCGCAGCATCTGTTCGTCGCGTGTGATCAGCCCCCCAAGCGCCTCGGGTGGACGAAGCGCCTGAAGGCGTCGGTTCTCTGACTGCAGTTCCTGCAGCCGAAGCGCGCGCCGCACCACCAGGTCGAGCATCTCGGGCTCGAAGGGTTTGGCCAGGAAATCGTATGCGCCCATGCCTACCGCCTTTAGCGCGTGGTCATGCTGGCTTTGGCCGGTCAGAACGATGATCTTCAGGTAAGGATCGGTCTGCAGCATCTGCTCCAGAAGCCTAAAGCCTTCGGTTGATCCGTCGGCATCGGGGGGCAGCCCCAGGTCCATGGTCACCACTGAAGGGCGATGGCGCGCCAATTGAACCAGCGCAGCCTCGCGGTTGTCGGCAGTCACGGAGTCGAATTCGTCAAGTGACCACTGAAGCTGGCGCTGCAACGCCAAGTCATCTTCGACGATCATCAATTGGGGCGGCGCAGTACGAGGCATGATTCAGGCGGCTTTCTCCAGGGGGAGCGGTGTATTCAGATCGGCTTGAAGAAGGGGCAGCCAAACCGTCATCACGGTTCCTTGGCCCTCGGTACTGCGCGGCTCAATCCGGCCGCCCAACTCGCGAACGTACTGAAGACTCTCGTGCATGCCGATTCCCATGCCCTCGGTCTTGGTCGTGGAAAACGCCTGGAACAGCCGGTTCTTCATGAAGTCTTCGCTCATGCCGTGGCCGGTGTCACCCACCACGACGCAAGCCTGGCTGGGCCCGCGCTGCAAATCCAGCCACACACGGCCCTCGGGCGGCGTGGCGTCCAGCGCGTTATCCACCAAGTGGCCCAATACGCGCTCCAGCCTTTCCTGCGATCCGCGCGTGGCCACCCGAGGCGTGTGGTGCAGTTCAACCGTGCGTCCGCGCTGCCGCGCTCGGTCCTGCAGCCGGTGGAGCAGGGCAGCCAGGTCCACCGGGCGCGCGGTCTCGTCCTGCGCGCCTTCGCGCAGTTGCGTCATCAACTGGCGCATCTTTTCCACTGAGCTTTCCACCGTCATCAGCATGTCGGCTCTGAAGGCTGGGTTGTCCTGCAGGCGCTGGGCGTTGCGCAGCATCAGCGATAGCTGCGTCACGATGTTCTTGAGGTCGTGCACCACGAAGGCCGACATTCGATTGAAGGCTTCGAACTTGCGCGCTTCCAGCAACTCTGAGGTGGCCTGCATGTAGGCCAGATAGCTCGCAGCCTGGCGTGCGGCGGTCTTCAGCAGGTCACGCACCTCCCAGTCCAGGTCCAGAACGGCACGCGGGCGCTGCAGCACCACGAATCCTTCCAGTGATTGGCCGTTGACCGACAGTGGAATCACCAAGCGCGCCGGGTTCGCGCCCTGTAGGAATACATTGGGCATCTCCGTCAGGCTCCCATACCGAGTGCGGTGCTCCTGCCATTCCTGTAGATCCACCACCCAGCCCGTTCTTTGCAGAAACTCGGGCAGGCCAACCTGCGCGTCCAACTCTTCTTCCACGGACCGATCATTCCAGTGCGCTTGTTGACGGAATACGGCTCGCCCATGGGCACCGGTACCTCGAAGCCAAAGGCTTCCCGAGGCGCACTCCACCATGTTGGCCAGGCCCTGCACCACCTGAACCCCAATCTCGCCGGGTGAGGATGGCGAGCCCAGCAAGGAGGTGTAACGCAGCCATTCCTCGCGGTAGTCGTATCGGTAGTGAAAGAAGTGCTTGGTCAGTGTCACCCGCAGGCGAGCGCGCAGCGAACCCGACAGCCCGACCATTGCCACTGCCATCAGGCCCAGGGTCAGCATCAGCACCTGTACGGCAGGCCCCCAGTCGCCATCGAAATACCGCACCCAGGTACCGACCACTGACATCAGCAGCAGTACCGCGCCAGCCAAGGTGATGGCGCCGGTGTAAAAAATGATTTGTCGCGAAACCCGGACCCGAACGGCATTGCCCACTTGTCGTCGAACCGACAGAGCCAACAGAGGAACACCCGAGGCATGCACCACGGTGCGCAGGAGATCGCCTTGTCCTGCCGGCATGCCCATAAGCAGGGCTTCGGCATGCCGGTAGAGGTCGAATGCAAATCCTAAGCCGAGCCCTACCGACAATGGCGCCAAGCTCCACCGGTCGTCCGCCTGTGCATTGCGCAAAACCTGCTCCAGCAGGGCCAACAACATCACCACCATCGCCAGCGCCGGCAGCCAGGCGGTGAGTCCTTTGAGTTGCGGCTGCACGGCGTGCAAGCCCGCTCCCAGCGCACCCATAGCCAGCGATGCCATACAGGCATTGGCAATCCTGCGTCCGTGGGCGGTCGTCTTCAGCGGCTCATGTGGGCTAAGCAGGTGAATCAGCAACCAGCAGGCCGCTGCTTGCCGGCCCCAGTCGGCTGCTTCCCTCAAAAAAAGCACCACGGAGGGCTGACGTGCTTCTGGCGCCGTGGCCAACGCCCACTCCGTCATCACCCACACCACGCTCAGCATGGCCAGGACAATGATCCGGTTCTGCGCCGTCAAGACGCTGGCCCGTTCATAGGGCGTACGCCAGCGGCCGCCCACGGCATATGTCAGCAAGAAGAGGAAAGCCAGCGCTGCGGTGATGGCAGCAGTGTGGCTGGAAACCCCAGCGGGAAGATCGGCCATGTTCGACAACAAATGCGCAGGGATACTCGAAACAGGTCGCTTTCCTAGCGCGCCCCTCGCCCGGTGATCACCACCGCGACGGTTTCGAACATCACCAACACGTCCAGAAACAGCGAGTGGTTCTTCACGTAGTACAGATCAAACTGCAGTTTGGCCTTCGTCTCTTCCAGGCTGGAGCCATAGTCGCACCGCACTTGTGCCCAGCCCGTGATTCCCGGCTTGACGCTTTGGCGCACAGCAAAGAAAGGCAGTTGTGCGGTGAGCTGCTCCACAAAGTACGCCCTCTCGGGCCTTGGGCCCACCAGGCTCATCTCTCCGCGCAGCACGTTGAACAACTGGGGCAGTTCGTCAATCCGCGTCTTTCGAATGAAGCGGCCCACGCGGGTGATTCGGCTGTCATTGACCTTGGCCCACTGAGGCCGGCCGTCCTTCTCGGCGTCGCTGTACATGCTGCGCAGCTTCACAACCTCAAAGGGTCTCCCGTGCTGGCCCACCCGTTCCTGCCGGTAGAAGGCACTCCCGCGGCTTTCCAGCCGTACGGCCAGCGCCCCCAGCGCGATCAACGGCAAGCCTGGCAACAGCAAGGCCAGCGCAGCCACGATGTCGAACACGCGCTTGACGCCGGAACGCCACGCGCCCTGGTTGAAACCTTCGCCGAAGATCAACCAGCCGGCCTTGACATATTCAAGCCGCAGTTGGCCCAGTCGTTGCTCGAAGTGCGTATTCAGATCCCACACCCGCAGCCCATTGAGCTTGCAATCCAGGAGCTGCCTCAGTGGCATGCTGCCGCCGCGCCGTTCGGTCAGGGCCACAATAATCTCGTCCGCATCCATCGCCCGCGCCAAGTCGAGCAACTCACCCTCATGCTGCAGCAGCGAATCGAGGGGCACCGCCACCTGTGTCTCATTGGGCCCCTTTACGTAGCCCACGACCGCGCAGCGTGGGTCGGCCGCGCGCAGCGACGCCACAGCCTCCTCGGCTGCAGGGCCCACGCCGTACACCAGTACCCGTGTGGAAGTGTCAAGCCCGCGGCTGCGAAGATGCGTCATCAGCACGCGCCACCCCACCACGGCGCTCGTGGCGGCAATCGCCATGGTGGGCATCTGCCCACCCGGAGCCAAGTCCATTGGGGGCAGCCCCCAAATGACCCAAGCAAGCAAAGCGGCTACCAGCATGGCAACGATCGCCCGCGCCAGTGTTTGACTCGGCGGCAACTCATAGTTCTGTGCATAGAACCCCGATGCGCCGTTGATGATGGTCAAGCCCAGCCCAGTGGCCAGCATCGGCCCCAGCGCCTCTACCGGCTTGGTGCCATGCGGCATCAAGAAAACGGCCAGCGGTATGCCGACCACGGCCAATACCATCAGCACATCTTGAACCGCCCGAATCACCGTCATCCGATGAAGGTATTGAGTTAACAGCCGAGCCATGTGCACACCTACCAGCGTTTACCGAAGTCGATGAAATGACTGTAAAAGTCTTCGACTGTGACGTCATCCCTCGCTCGGGGGGGTGCGCTGTGACCAACCTGTCACCAACGTGCCAAAGTTACGCTGGGTCTAGACTTTCTTCGGAATGCGGTTGTCATAGACAGCGCGCCACACCTTCATGCCGAGGTGAAACAGCAGGAGGGGCATTGGCATACGCAACCAATGCGCGCGGATGAACACGACGAACTGGGCCAGGTCGGTTCCGGGTCTCTTCGCGGTGCTGTGTAGACAGCACAAGGCACGAGACCACACCGCGTTCATCAACGCGGCGACTCCCCTGGGTGGTGCTCCAATCGCTGCCGCCTGTTTGCTCAGCGCTTGCGGGATCGGCGTGCCCAGTATTCGGTGCGTGTGCTCCAGCCCGTAGTACAGCATCCGTTGAAGGCCGAGTTGTCTCGAGCGCTCCAGCAGTTCGTCCCAGAACCCCGGCTGTTGCCCGTGGTGACGCAGCAGCAGGTCCAGGTCGGAAAGGTCCCGCAGGCCGTGCGTCATTTCTTCGTTGTTCAGCAGGTGGCTCATGCTGTGCAGAACCATGTCGGCTGGGCACAGCATGTACACGCCTGGATATCCATCCACGGGAAGGGCCTTCTCCAGCAACAGCCGAGAGTCGGGCCTCAGCCTGGCCGTCAATGGCAGGATCGCGTGATGCACATCCAACATCGTGCCTCGGCGCACATGCTGCAACGGTGGCAGCTCATGCATCCATTCGCGGTAGTAACGCTGGTCGTAGGGATGGTGGTGATGCCCACTCCATCCTGACAGAAACAGGCTCTTTTCCACATCCGCCAGCGAGGCCCTGGGCACCATGATGTCCACGTCCGACATCGTTCTACCCATGGCTGCAGGCAAATTCGCCACAACATAGGCGGACCCTTTGAGCAGCACAATCGGGCATCCGAGTGGCTGGATGGCCTCCGATACCTTCAACACCTCATAGTGAATTTCACGATGTTGGGCTTCGCTCACCAAGACGGCAGAAAGCAAGTGGGGCCGGACCTCCGTTGGGATCTCTTCCCACAGCCCGAGACCGCGAAATTGTTCACCCAGTCTCGCGATTAAATCGGCGTGCCTTGCCTGACGGACCAGCTGATCCCAATCCGAGGAAGCCAACTGCCTGATCGCCTCTGGGTCTCGCATCACCCGCAGCAACAGCGCCATAGGTTCATGAGGGGTGCGCTGTAGGCTCATGGCTGCAAAGGCTCTGGCGCTTCACCCGCCTGCAGACCAATGGCGCCCTGCGAAAGTCGTTCGAACAGCGTCACGGCTTCATCAAGGCGGCTGTACGTGAATCGGTAACACGCCGACTGCTCGATGATCTTGGTCAGTCTTGCGAAACCCCGCTCACCGTGGATGTTGTGGTTGAAACTGTTGTTGGCCAGCTCCATGAACGCCCTGGGCTTGGACAAGGGCTCCAGCCGTGTCGGGGCATGCTTTTCAAACTTCGGCAGGATCATCCACCCCGGCAGTGCACGCTCTGGGTACCGATTCACGCTGTCGGCACTCGCGCTCAAGTGGGCGACGGTTCCCTTGTTGGTCCCCGGCACGGGCGTGTTCATCACGGCCTTGGGCTCGAACGCCCGGATCACTTCGATCGACTCGTTTTTCAGGCTCACGGGGCGTGGCATGGGGACAACCAGGCCCGAGTCCATGTCGATCAAGGCCAACTCGTCGGAGAGAAGCCGCCAGCCGCGCATGGATAGAGCGGCCGTCAGCGTGCTCTTGCCCGAGCCCGGTGGGGCGGGCAGTATCAGCACTCGTCCGTTTCGTTCCAACACGCCAGCGTGGATCGTCAGGTATTGGTGGCACAGGCCCGTGATGCACCAATTCAGTCCCCACTCCAGCATGGGGTAGCCCTGGTGGCCAGGCATGGGCAGAAACGGCGATTCCCCGTCGATGTAGAACAGCACCTGAGGCCGAATCCAGCGTCGGATGCTTTTCGGCCCTCTCACCTGCACATGAAAGTCTGCGAACCCTTCACTGGCGGGCTGGCAGGGGTGATGACGGTAATGCAAGGCCAAGCCTTCAGCCACATCGGCCAAATGGCTTTGGATGCGAAAGACAAATGGCCCGGTGCGAACATCCAGGCCACGCCCCTCAAGGTGTTTCAGGATTTGGGTGTGAGACGACGGTGCAGTCAAATCGCGCGATGAGGTCGATATCTGCAGGCACCATACCGAGGGTCTGCATTTGCATCAACACCGCGCGCGTCGCCCAGCCAAACTCTGTGGATTCGTTCTCAAGGTCGATCAGGTCCAGCAAGCGAATGCCATCAGCATGTCGTGCCATCTCAACGAACATCGCCTGCATCAAGCCATCCACCAGATGGGTCTGGTTGGACAGGCGATCATGAACGAGAACCTCTCCGGAGTCGTGCGGGTCATTCTCGAATCCATGCCAACGAAAGCGCTCTTGAGCGTTTGCCGCGAGTGCCAACGGCTGAAGGTTCACAGGCGCATGCCCCAGACCTTCACCCTGGCATTGGCGGTGAGAAGTGCCTTCAGGTAGGCGGTGACGTCCAGTGGGGTTCCCAAATTTGGGTGCCCGCTGAGAAATCCGTTTTGCGCGATGCTGATGCAATCCGCGGCGGATAGGCAGATATCTGCCTCAAGGGCTGGGGTCACCTTGAGGTTCAGGTACAGCAGCAGCAGCAGCATTTGCTCGACGCTCGTGATCTCATAGGATTGACTGCCGAGAATCCCCAGCAACGACGAGTCTTTTCGAGTCGGTCCAAACACACTGGTGACAGTACTGAAGGCGTTGCCAAGAGACAAGGTGTTGAGCAGCGCGAGGTTGATGCCGTAAGCAATTGGACCGGCGCCCCCGTACTTTTGGAAGTCCAGCAACGTAGACAGAGATGTCGCGACCCGGGTCAGTAGGCCTGCGTTGAGTCCGTGACACAGTTCCAAGATGGCCTTTGTGCACGTCTCCTGGTCGAACTCTTCACGAAAGTTCGGCAGCGCAGTGAATTTGTTCGTGGGGCTGCCGCTGTGAGAAGCAAACCGCGACGCTGTGCGCGTGCACTGACCGGTGGCCATCACGGGACTGCTGATAGCCGTGAGCATCACGGGAGTGACCGCCGCGCCGCCGCGCAACAAGCGGCGCCGTAACGGCGAATGCAGACCGATGGCCTGTTCACGCTTCGCGTTCGACGCAGCAGCGGGCGCCGGAGCGTCAGTGTGGGTAGAGGCGGCTACGTCAGTGGTTTTCATGGTGATGCACAGACCCTGCAGTTGGGCTCCGATCCGACCTGACTCGCATTGTGAAGCCCGCGTGCGGCATGTTCACGAAACGCTTTCCAGTGTGTGAGGAGCTTTTCACTACATGTATGTAGAAGTTTTTCGGCTCGAGCGATGCACATTTCGTGCCCGTGTGCGTGAGCCTATTTCAATCAACCACTTAGGGTTGTTCAAGTGACCCTCGCGTCTATGAGTGTCAAGATTTTCGACGTCATGCACGGGGGATGAGGCTTCACGCATTTTTCTGTCGAAATGCTTTACAGCGGGCCTAATGCCCAAGCAAGGCCTTCCGTCGGCGTGACTCCAAGTGCTTGTTTTCATTGGTCTTCCGTTGAGGCGTCCAAGGTTGGCACAGCTTGTGCTCAAGGTGATGCATCGGCGGGGGAGCCCGCTCCACACAGTCAACACGGGAGTCACCATGAAATTCAATCTCAAGTCGCTCGCAGCAGCCGTCGCACTTGCCGGCGGCGTCGTTTCCTCTGCCGTTGCGGCGCCAGTCCTTATGACCGGCAATTCATTCCGAATCAATGGCAACGATCCCGTCAGCGTTTCGGCATTTGCACTCGATTTCAGGCCGGCCGGTCCAGAATCTGGCGTATTTCGCGTCAACTCTTCCAACAACGGCTCGGTGCTGGTTGATTCTTCCGGCAAAGTCAAGGATTTCGGTACGGTTACCGTTCCGCTCGCTGGGGTGGGCGTTGGCGCTCTTTTCCGGGCAATCGAGTTTTCCGGGGCTCCGTCAATCGTTTTTGTCGCGCTGAATGCGTTGAACGGTGGTGTGGGCCTTGGCCCCTATTCCTTCACATCTAGTCCCGGTGCACTTGGTTCCGTTGGTGCAATCACTACCGTGGGCTATGCGTTCGTAGACACGAATAACGACGGCAACTTGAATGGCGCTGAAACTCCCTACAACTACCAATTCACCTTGGGTGTGACGTTCGATGATGACCAAGAAACAGTCATTTCGACAGTCCGTGGGGGTATGCCGGTTGAGGGGGGCTGGAATGGTTCGATCCGGGTTGGCAGCCTCTTCGTCCCAGAACCCGCCTCCTTGGCCCTGGTCGGCCTCGCCCTTACCGGCATCGCCGGCCTGAGCCGCCGCCGCAAGTCCCAGGCCTGATCGTTCTCGAACGTTCCAAACTCCCGGTTCAACGGTCATCTCCATCATGGGGATGACCGTTTCTGCATTCTGAGGGCGCACTTGGAAATCCTGTACCCCGATACGGTCGAGGGGGTGATGGATGCCCTCGCGGCGGCGCGCCTGAGCCGAACACCGATTCATCCGGTTTCCACCGATCGCAATTGGGGTTACAGGTCCGAGCACACCACCCAGGGCCTTGTGTTGAATCTCTCGCGCCTGAACCGCATACGCAATGCTCAGGAGATCTCCGCCCGTCAGCCGGTCGCCGTAATCGAGCCCGGTGTGACGCAAGGTCAATTGGCCGATTTCCTTGCGCAGCACCATCCGGGGCTGACCTTCAACATCACCGGCTCCGCTCGTGAAACCAGCATCCTTGGAAATGCCTTGGACCGGGGGGTGGGGTATCGAGGCCCCAAACGCGAAGATCTCTTCGGGCTGGAAGTCATCACTGGATCCGGTGAACGTATCTTTACCGGATTTCGCCGCCTCGGGTCGGAATCCCCCATCGCCCACGCCCATCGGTACGGGCTGGGTCCTGAACTCGATGGCCTGTTTTTCCAGGGCAACTTCGGGATTGTCGTCAGTGCCTGCTTGCGGCTGCTGCCCCGCCCACCGTGTGAGCGTGCGGTCTCGTTGAGCCTTCGGCGACCCCAGGATCTGGGAGATCTGCTCGATGCCTTGATTGCTGTCCGGCGTGATGGGCTGGTCTCGTCAGTCACACACGTGGGGAACCGGGCCCGTACGCATTCCTCACTGGCGCGGGGTCTTCATCAGGCATTGATGAAGGAGGGCCTGGAGTCACACGAAGCACAAAAGGATGCAGCTTCAATCCTGCAGACGCGATTTCGCTCTTCCTGGTCTGCCTTGTTGAGCATCAGTGGTCACGAGCGCGACACGCGCGCGCGCATCAAGGAAATCCGTGCACGAACAGCGCCCTGGGCCGATGTTCAAGTGGTATCCCCGGGCTTGCTCGATGCCGCCGACCGGATGCTTGCGCTATGGCCCGGACGTGCGCCTCGCAAACTCATGCAGCTTCGAGCCTTGCTCGCCGCCATCAAGCCGCTGAATGGTCTAGCGCTAGGGAAGCCCACTGACGAGCCTGTCCGTAATCTGCTGTGGATGGCAGGCCAACACGGCTACCCAGTTGAAGAGTTTGGTCAATCGGATGTGGGCATCTTGTACATCAGCCCCGCACTGCCTCTGGAGGGCCGATTGGTGCAGGATTTCGTGACTCGTTGGTCTGGCATCGTCCAGGCTCACGGCCTGGAGTTCTATGTCACCCTGAACATCGAGTCCGAGAACTCGATGGTGGCGATCATGAACCTGCTGTTCAAGAAGTCGCAGATCAAGGACGCCATCCGCGCGCGTCGTTGCGCGGAGGAGTTGTATGCGGATATTCGGCGATTGGGCCTGGAGGTCTACCGTGCCAGGGACGACATGATGAACTTGGTCACGGACCCTGATGATCCTTACTGGAAAACGGTAGAACAGCTTAAGCAGGTGTTCGACCCCGACAAGATCATCAGTCCAGGGCGGTACAACTTGGCATGATTGGTTGAATGTTTGGGGTTGATGCGTCAAATATGCTGAAACCTCCCCCCAATTTGCGTGGGTCGTCCCACACTCACAAAACGCCTTGTGCAATCATCTCCAGCGTTGAATAAACCAAGGTGGAGGAAGAGATGTTGAAGATGATCATGCAGCGAGCAGCTCGGATTACAGCAGCACTTGGGGCGCTTGCGGTGGTGACCGTGGTGGCCGGGTGTGCGAGTTCAGAAGGGCTCGCCACGGCACCGGCAGTCTCGTCGCAGAGGGACTACAACTACATCATCGGCCCAGGCGACACCATCAACATCATGGTGTGGCGCAATCCCGACCTTTCCATGAGCGTTCCGGTACGGCCAGACGGCAAACTGTCGACCGCGCTCGTTGACGAGTTGGTCGTGCAGGGGAAAACCTCTACACAAGTGGCGCGCGACCTTGAGCAAGTGCTCTCAAAGTTCGTGCGCGACCCCGTGGTCACCGTGATCGTCAACGGATTCGTAGGTCCCTACTCCGAGCAAATCCGTGTGGTGGGCGAGGCGGCCAAGCCGCAGGCCATGCCGTTCAAGAACAAGATGACCGTTCTGGACGTGATGATTGCCACCGGCGGCCTGACTGATTTCGCAGACGGCAATGCCGCACGCATCATCCGGGCTTCTGAGGGTAACAAGCAATACAGCGTCCGGCTCAAGGACCTGATCAAGCGGGGGGACGTGTCAGCCAACGTTGAGATGCGCCCCGGTGACATTCTGCTGATTCCGCAGAGTCTCTTCTGATGGCCTTGAGGGCCCGACCGCTCTCCTGAGTCGGGCGGGTCTTCGTTAACCGGTTCAAGCGTTGGGCAGCCCGGTAACCGGGCTTGACGGCCCCGGCGGGCCAGATTGCAGTATTCATGGAACAACTCGTCGTTCAATTTCGCCACTACCTCAAGGGGATGTGGCGGTTCCGTTGGCCTGGCATCCTTGCCGCTTGGCTGGTCGCCGTAGGCGCGGTGGGGTGGATCGTCACTCTTCCCAACAAGTACGAAGCATCAGCTCGCGTGTTCGTGGACACGCAGTCCATCCTTCGGCCGCTGATGTCTGGGATGGCGGTGCAGCCCAACGTGGACCAGCAGGTTGCGTTGCTGAGCCGCACCTTGCTGAGCCGCCCGAACTTGGA
>JAIYCN010000128.1 GCA_027487995.1 Rubrivivax sp.
CGTGGGCCGTTCGGGCCTGGGCTTGTTCGACGCGGAAGAAGTGGCCTCGCAACTGTTGGGCGACAGCCTGTACACCAACCCGCTGATGCTGGGATACGCCTGGCAGAAGGGCCGCGTGCCGCTGGGCCGAGCCGCGCTGATGCGCGCCATCGAGCTCAATGGCGTGCAGGTGGAGAAGAACAAGGCCGCCTTCGAGTGGGGCCGCCGCTGCGCCCACAACCTCGATGAGGTGCGTGCGCTGTTCCAGGCGCGTCAGGTGATTCAGGTGCTCCGCCAACCCTCCCTGGATGAGGTTCTGAAGAAGCGCGAGGAATTCCTCACCGACTACCAGGACGCCGCCTATGCCCAGCAGTACAGTGCGTTCGTGGACCAGGTGAAGGCCGCCGAGGCCCCACTGGGCAGCACGCGGCTGGCGCTGGCCGTGGCGCACAACCTCTTCAAGCTGATGGCGTACAAGGACGAGTACGAAGTGGCGCGCCTGCACACCGACGCACGCTTCGTTCAGCGCATCGCACAGCAATTTGAGGGTGACTACAAGCTCGTGCATCACCTGGCCCCCCCGGGGCTGAGCAAGCTCAACGACAAGGGCGAACCCATCAAGCGTCCCTTCGGCCCTTGGGCGCGCAGCGCCTTCGGCGTGCTGGCCCGCATGAAGGGCCTGCGCGGCACGGCGCTGGATGTCTTCGGCAAGACCGACGAACGCCGCATGGAGCGCGCCCTCATCACCGAGTACCGCAGCACGGTGGAAGAACTGCTCAAGGGCCTGGACGCCGAACGGCTGGCACTGGCGGTGGAGATTGCGCAGCTGCCGCAGGACATCCGCGGCTTCGGCCATGTGAAGGCGGCGCACCTGGCCCGTGTGCGCCCGCGCTGGAGCGAACTCATGGCGCGCTGGCGCCAGGGCGTTCAAGCCCACTGAACGGTCGGGTCAAGCCAGGCGAAGCGCAGGGCTTGGGCCCGCGGGCACACTGCGGGCATGTCCAGCGCTTCTTCACCGTCCGCCATGAGTCCTGAGCGAAAGGATGGCGCCGCGCCATCCACCCTCCGGACCAGCGGATCTGTGCCGCGCTACACGCGCACGGCCGTGGCGCTGCACTGGCTATTGGCGCTGGCCATCGTGGGCAGTTTCTGCATGGGGCTGTACATGACCAGCCTGCCGTTTTCCCCACAGCGCTTGAAGCTCTACAACTGGCACAAGTGGGCAGGGGTGCTGATCCTCACCTTCTCGGCGCTGCGCCTGCTGTGGCGCCTGTGGCACCGTCCGCCCGCTGACGCACCCATGCCCCTGTGGCAGCAGCGCACGGCGCATGTGGCGCACATGCTGCTCTACATCCTCTTCTTCGCCGTGCCGCTGATGGGCTGGGCCTACAGTTCAGCCGCGGGCTTTCCCATCGTGCTGTTCGGCGTGCTTCCCCTGCCGGATTTCGTGGGCAAGGATGCGGCACTGGCGGAATTCCTCAAGCCCTGGCACGGCCGTTTGGCCTGGATGCTGGCCGCCGTGGTGGCGCTGCATGTGCTGGGTGCGCTCAAGCATCATTTCATTGACCGCGACGGACTGATCCGCCGCATGGCTTGGAGCCGATCTGCATGAACCTTCTGAATTTCCGCGGCAACCAACATGCTTCATGGGCCGCGCTGCTGGGCGCGGCGGCTGCGCTGTTCTCAGCACCCACGCTGGCCCAGCAAGTGGTGCCCACCGGCAGCGAAATCGCCTTCACCAGCCGCCAGATGGGCGTGCCGGTGGATGGGCACTTCCGCAAGTGGAACGCCACCATCCAGTTCGATGTGAAGAAGCCCGAAGCGGGGAAGATCGCCTTCACGATCGACATGGGCAGCGTGACACTGGGCGCGGCCGACACCGACGCCGAGGTGGTCAAGCCCGACTGGTTCAACACCGCGAAGTTTCCGCAGGCGCAGTTCCAGAGCACGGCCATCAAGGCCACGGCCAAGGGGCGCTACGAGGTAACGGGTCAGCTCAGCATCAAGGGACAGACGCAGGCCGTCACCGTGCCCGTCACGCTGGCACAAAGCGGCACGGGCGCCGCACTGCGCATCACCGCCACCGGCAGTTTCCCCATCAAGCGCCTGGCCTTCAAGATCGGCGACGGTGCCTGGAGCGACACCTCCATGGTGGCCGACGAAGTGCAGGTGAAATTCAAGATTCAACTCAGCGGCATGGGGCCGCTTTAAGCCGCCGCAGTGGCCAGCCCATCCGCCACCCCAATCATCAACCCAGACCTTCAACGCCACCCCATCAACAAGGACACCATGAAGAAGACCCTCATCCTCAGCGCCGCCGCCCTCACGCTGGCTGCCGCCAATGCCCAAGCCCAGAGCGCCACCTACGCCCTGGACCCCACCCACACCTTCGTCACCTTTGAGGTGGTGCACTTCGGCACCAGCACCAACCGCGGCCGCTTCGACAAGAAGAGCGGCAGCATCACGCTGGACAAGGCGGCCAAGACGGGCAAGGTGGACATCACCATCGAGACCGGCTCCATCAACACCGGCACCCTGCCCTTCGACAAGCACCTGCAGAGCAAGGACTTCTTCGACAGTGAAAGCCATCCCAACGCCCGCTTCGTGGGCGAGAAGTTCAGCTTCGACGGCGACAAGGTCAGTGAAGTGGCGGGCACGCTTACCCTGCTGGGCAAGACCCAACCCGTCACCCTCAAGGCCGTGCGCTTCAACTGCTTCGACCATCCGCGCCTCAAGCGCGAGGTGTGCGGCGGCGACTTCGAAACCACCATCCAGCGCAGCCAGTGGGGCATGGGCTATGCCGTCCCGGCCATCCCCGACGCCGTGAAGCTGGTCATCCAGGTGGAAGCGATCAAGCAGTAAGGGCGGTCCACCGTGGGTCGCTGGGGGCACGGCGGGTTCCGGCGCGTGGCGCTGGCAGCCGCGTGCGCCCTGGTCTGGGGCACTGGGGGCCTCGCTGATGCCAAGGCCCAGGCCCAGGCCCAGGCCCAGGCCTCAGATGCCGCCGCCCAGTACGTCTTCGACCGCACCCACACCTTCGTCCATTTTGAAGTCCTGCACTTCGACACCGCCACCATCCGCGGCCGCTTCGGCCCGCTGGATGGCCAAGCTGAACTGAACCCTGTAGCGCGCAGCGGCCGCGTGCAGGTGGTGGTCGATGTGGCACAGGTGAGCACCGGCCTGCCCGTGCTGGACGCCCTGCTCAAGCGCGCCGACCTGCTGGATACCGAAGCCCACCCCAAGGCCTACTTCGTGGGCGACACATTGGACTGGGGTCCAGAGGGACGGGTTACTGCCGTGCGCGGCGAATTCACGCTGCGCGGCATCAGCCGGCCATTGACCTTGCAGGCACAACGCTGGCGCTGCTATTTCAATCCCCTGTTCCGCCGCCAGGTGTGCGGCGGCGACTTTGTGGCGGAGTTCAAGCGCAGCGACTTCGGCATCACCCACAGCCTGCCCTTCGTGGCCGACACCGTGCGGCTCACGATTCAGGTGGAAGGCATCCGGGAAGGTGGGCGCTGAGCCACGTCGCCAGGTGTGATTACTTCACATCACCGAATCTGAACGTCCAACCATTGAATGAACAAAACCAGCGGTGGATTTACTCAAGACTCGCAATCCTTCGCATAACCCTTTGAAAATAAAGTAATAAGGGTAAGCCCGCAGGACACACAGAATTGAGGGGGGGCATGATTCGTCTAGGACACGTGTGTGCGTCGCCCTAGACGTTCTGCGCGCCCAAACCACCCACCACACGGATGTAATCAACCTCGCAGGAGACCCTGATGACCGAGAAGAACACCAAGATCCGCCAGCCGGCCGAGC
>JAIYCN010000075.1 GCA_027487995.1 Rubrivivax sp.
CCTTGTCGATGCCGCGCTTCAGATCCATGGGGTTCATGCCGGCGGCCACGTACTTAATGCCTTCGCGCACGATGGCCTGGGCCAGCACGGTGGCGGTGGTGGTGCCGTCACCGGCGTTGTCGCTGGTCTTGGAAGCGACTTCCTTGACCATCTGGGCGCCCATGTTCTGGAGCTTGTCCTTGAGCTCGATTTCCTTGGCCACGGACACGCCGTCCTTGGTCACGGTGGGGGCGCCGAAGGAGCGCTCGAGCACCACGTTGCGACCCTTGGGGCCCAGGGTGACCTTGACCGCGTTGGCCAGGATGTTCACGCCCTCGACCATGCGGGCACGTGCATCACCACCGAAAATGACGTCTTTTGCTGCCATGTTGTGTTCTCCGAATACTAAAAATCAATAAGTTCGCGCTTCAGCGGCGAATCAGCGCTCGACAACAGCGAAGAGGTCTTCTTCGCGCATCACCAACAGCTCGTCGCCGTCGACCTTCACGGTCTGGCCGCTGTACTTGCCGAACAGGACGCGGTCGCCCACCTTGATGTTCAGGGCGACAAACTCGCCCTTGTCGTTGCGCTTGCCCGGGCCCACGGCCAGGACTTCGCCCTGGTCGGGCTTCTCGGCGGCGTTGTCGGGGATCACGATGCCCGAGGCCGTCTTGGTTTCGTTTTCCAGGCGCTTGACGATCACACGATCGTGCAGGGGACGCAGCTTCATACCATCTCCTAGTGAGTAAAAACAATGATCAACCGTTCGACCTCAGTTCATGCGAACGGCTGGACGACGATGGGGGCGGATGCGGGATGCGCGCCGCGGCGCTGCCCATCACTCCGCTGTTAGCACTCGTTGCATCCGAGTGCTATCAACTCATTATAGGGATGGGTCGGGCGGCTTCAAGAGCCGCTGCTCAAAAATCAACCAGATGGGCAGGGGCGACCGCGCGCCTCAGGCGCACAGCGCAAATTCGAAGGTCACGTCGTCGCCAGCCGGCTTCAGGCGTCCTTCGGTATCGGCCCGCAGGAAGCGGATGGCCACCATCAGGCGGTGCCCGGTGATTTCCGGCACCACGTCGAGCCGGTCGTCCAGCAGGACGCGCAGCAGCTGATAGGCCTTGCCCGCTGGCAGGCTCTGTTGGAACTGGCCCCCGGGCGCGGCTGCCCGAACGGGTTGGCCCGCCTCGCGCACCAGCCCCATGATGAGCTGCACGCCGGTGGCCACGGCCTGCAGGCCCGCCGTCCAGCGCTGCAGGTCGGCCCGGCGGCTGGCCACCGGACGGTGCAACCAGGCGTGGTAGCCCGGTGCGTCGAACTCGAAGGTGCCCCCGGGCACGGCCGCGCGCCCGCGCAGGGCCATCAGCCATTCGTTGCTGGTGATCTCGGAGCCCAGCTTGCCCGTCAGGCGATTCAAACCCTCGAAGGCGCCACTGAACTGCGCGATCAATGTTTCCAGGGGCTCCTGGGCCACGGCCGGGTTGTCCCGGTAACCTTGCAGCGCCAGGCGTTGGCGGTCCAGTTCCCGCATCAGGTCGCCCTTGAGGTCCGAGCGCCCCAAGAGCTCCATCACCTCGAACACCGTCATCAGCGCGTGATGGTGGTCGACGTCGGCGTCGCGCTGCACCAGCAGGTTCAGGCGTCCGAAGAGGCGCTCCAGGCGCAGCATCGTGCGCGCGCCTTCGTTCAGAGGGTATTCGTAGAGGATCAAAGCCTCAACATTGTTTCACAGGCCTGCCAATGCGCCCACAAATGGCGCACTTCGCCGTCGAGTTCCTGCAGATCCAGCCCCTCGTTGAAGATGACCGCATCGGCCACGGCACGGCGCTGTGCCCGGCTGGCCTGGCTGGCCATGATGCGCCGCACCTCGTCTTCGGTCAGACCCGAACGCGCCACCACCCGGGCCACCTGCGTGGCCTCCAGGCAATCCACCACCACGATGCGGTCCACGCGTTGCCGCCACGCGGGCGATTCGGTCAGCAGGGGGATGTCGAACACCACGCTGCGCCCGGCCGCTCGGGCCATCACCTGTTCGCGCCGTTGGGCAATCAAGGGATGCAGGATGCCCTCCAGCCGCCGCCGCTGTGCCTCATCCCCGAACACCCGCCGGCGCATCGCCGCGCGATCCAGGGCGCCCTCGGGGGTCACCACGCCGGTACCAAAAGCTTCAGCAATCAAGGCCACCGCCGCACCACCGGCGGCCGTCAGTTCTCGAGATACCGCGTCCGCGTCGAACAGCACGGCGCCGCAGGCTTCGAACAAGGAAGCGACCGTGCTTTTGCCCGAACCGATGCCGCCCGTCAGCCCGATCTTCACAGGCCCACTCCGGCCAGCACGCGCTCCGCGCCCACCCAGGCCACCACAAGGCCGGCGCCCGCCAGAAACGGACCGAAGGGCACAAACCGCCCTTCGCGCAGCGATCCCCGGGCCTTCATGACCAGGCCCACCACGGCCCCGAGCAGGGAGGCCAGGAACACCACGGGCAACAAGGCGGCCGGTCCCAGCCAGGCCCCGAGCGCAGCCAACAATTTCAAGTCGCCACCGCCCATGGCCTGCTTGCCCGTGGCGCGTTCGAACAGCCACACCACCGCCCACAGTCCGCCAAAGCCCACCAAGGCACCCCACAGGGCTTGCGTGACCGGCACGGTCCAACCCAGCAGGGCTGCCAGCAGCCCACCCCACAGCAGGGGCAGCGTCATGGAGTCGGGCAGCAGGGTGGTGTCCCAGTCGATCAGGGACATGGCCAGCAGCATCGCCGCCCAGGCCCCCCACAGCAGGGCGACGGGCTCAAACCCCCAGCGCAAGCCGGCCGCCACGAAAAGAAGCCCGGTGGCCAACTCCACCAGGGGGTAGCGAAGGCTGATCGGCGCTCCGCAGGCCGAGCAGCGCGCGCGCAGGAACAGCCAGCTCAGCACGGGGATGTTTTCTGTCCAGCGCAGCACATGCCCACAAGCCGGGCAATGGGAACGCGGGTGGTTGAGGTTGAGTGCGGGCAGTGCCTGCAGCCGCTCGTGCAGGTCCAGGGCCAGTTGTTGCCGCTGCTGCCGGAGCATCTCGGGTTCGGCGCCATCGGGCAACAGGGCCTGCAGGCCTTCGCCACCTTCAAGCTGCCAGGCCGTGTCGCTCCACCAGCGCCGCGCCATCATCATCGGCAGGCGGTGCACCACCACGTTGATGAAGCTGCCCACGCACAAGCCGAACAGCAGCAGCCCCACCGGGCTCCACAGGGGCGAGAGGTCCAGGTCGAGCAGGTGTTCCAAGGTCGATGAGGTCGGGCGCGGGCTGCCGCGTGTTCAGCGGCTCAGGCAATGGAGCCGAGTTGGAAGATGGGCAGGTACATGGCCACCACGATGCCGCCGATCAACACACCCAGAATCACGATGATGACGGGCTCCAGCAGACTGGACAGTCCCTTGACCTTCTCGTCCACTTCGGCCTCGAAGAAGTCGGCGGTCTTGCCCATCATCTGGTCCAGCGAGCCCGACTCCTCGCCAATCGAGGCCATCTGCAGCACCATGGGCGGGAAGATGCCGGTGCCCTCCATCGAGAGGGTCATCCGTTGACCCGTGGAGACGTCCCGCTGCACCTGCATCGTGGCCTGGGTGAACACCCGATTGCCGGCGGACGCCGCCACGCTGGCCAGTGCATCCACCATGGGAATACCGGCTCCGAACAGGGTGGACAGCGTGCGCGTCCAGCGGGCCACGAGGGCGCGATTGATCAGGTCGCCCACCACCGGCACGCGCAGCAGCGCGGCATCCACTGCATATTTCAAGGACTCAGATCGGCGGATCGCCTCCCGCGCCAACAGCAAGGCGGCCACCAGGAAGCCCAGGATCACCCACCACCACTTCACCAGGGACTCGGACAGCGACACCACCATGCGGGTGAGCAGCGGCAGTTCGGCTCCGAATGAGGCGAACACGTCCTTGAAGGTGGGCACCACCACGATCAGGATCAGCGCGACCACGCCGATGGCCACGGCCAGCACGGCGCTGGGGTAGACCAGGGCCGAGCGGATCTGGTTGCGCAGGGTCAGGGCCTTTTCCTCGTACACGGCCAGACGGTCCAGGGTCTGGTCCAGCACGCCCGCCGATTCGCCAACCGCCACCAGGTTGCAGTACAGCGGCGAAAAGAAGGAGGGGTGCCGGCTCATGGCCGTGGACAGGTCGTTGCCGGTGGCCACGTCGCTGCGCACCTGTTGGATGATGCGCGAAAGCGCCGAACTCGTTTGCCCGCGACCGATGATCTCCAAAGCCTGCAACAGGGGAACCCCCGCGCGGATCATGGTGGCCAACTGGCGCGTGAACACTGCCTGGTCTTGCCGCCGCAGACCCTGGCGCCCCAGCGACCGGCGGCGCCGAACCCGGGTGACGAACACCCCTTGGCGGCGCAATTGCGCCTGCACGAAGGATTCGCCGCTGGCCTTCATCTCGCCACGCATGGCCTTGCCATGCTTGTCCTTGCCCTCCCAAATGTAGAGGTGCTCCGTGACGGCGTCGATGCGGGAAGAGGGCATGGGGTACAGCTGAAAGCGCGCGCTGCGTCTGACTTCAGCGGGGCAGCATACTGGATGAGGTTGCCATTCTGCCCGCTTGCACGCCTTGAAGAGCGAGCTGTTGCCCACCGTTTTCCCTCAAAACGGTGTATTCGACCTCACGCGCCAGGGCGATCGGGTCGATGGGCGACGCGACACCAGCGCCGGCCGCGCGCGCCTGAGCCTCAGCGGGCGCGGCCGGATGCATCATCAGCACATCGCCCTCGCGCGCCTGGGCCAGCCACGCCGCCAACTGCTCGGCGTAGCCGGTCGCGCCTTGATCAAAGCCGTAGACGCCCAACAGGGCTCCATTCAGACGAAATCCCAGTTGGCGTGCGCGGCGCTCGAACCCGTGCGCACCCAGCGACTCGATGATCCGCTGCTTGAAACTCACCGGCCCTTGCCGGGGGGGGCGCGTCAGCCGCAACCACGGCAGGCCGCTGCCTTGAAGGCCGCCATATCGGTGAACCAATTCCGCCAGCAAGGCGTCACGCACCTGCGGCAACTGGTGCACATGCTGGTGCCCGTCCACGAAGTCGGGCGGGGCGCCCCAGACGTCCTCAAAGGCGTCGAGTTGCGTGCGAATGGCGCGCAGCAGCGGCTCCTTGGGCAGGGCGCGCAGCAAAGACAGGCCAATGATGCGCGGCAAGGGCATCACCAGGGGCTGCGTTTCTGGCCCTGATCCCGCGGCGCCCTGGCCGCGGCTCTTGACATCGAACCGCTCGGTCAGGTTGAAGTGCAGGCCCACGTCAAGCCGTTCGCGCCGTGCGCCGCGCAGCAAGGCCGCACCCTCGCGCCAGGCCGGGCCCTGGCTCATGCAACCGGTGGCGCTCACCACACCCGCATCCACCAGCGTCGCCACGGCCTCGTTCACCTCGGGTTTCAGGCCGAAGTCGTCCACGCACATCACCACGGTCTTCATGGTCGGCGCACCCACCACAGCCGCCGCTCGTGATGCGAGCCCAGGGCCTCGACCATCTGCACACCGGCCTGAGCAGCGGCCATCGAATCGGGGTCGTCCTCCTTCACCGCCAGGCACACGCCTGCAGCCGGCCATCGCATGCCCACCTCGTTCAACGCATCCACGCGCAGTGTTCGGCCGTGCGTGTAGAAGTGGGACGAAAAAGAGCGGCGCCCCAGCAGGATCAGGCGGGGTTCGGCCGCGTCCCCGCGCAGCCCATCACGCGCCGCTTGTTGCGCAGCCGACGGTGCGCCTTGGTGTCGGGCCCAGGCCGCATCACAGGCCACCACCAGGGCCTTGGCCGAAGCCCGGTCCAGCCGCCCGATGCGGTCGGCCACCATCGCCAATGCGGCCCAGGCCACCACCGCCACCCACACGCCGGCCGTGGTCCAGCGCATTCCCTGCCCGGGATTGCGCCCCATCCAGCGGGCCGCCCACCAGGCCAGACCCGGCATGGCCGGCAACACGTAGGTCCAGATGATGTTGCTCGACACCGTGAAGAACAGCAGCGGCACCAACGCCCACAGCATCACGAACCGGGACTCCTCGGTCGGCGTGATGTTCCAAGGGCCCAGGGTCTCGGGTGGATTCTGCGTTCCCGCTGAATCTCGGCGGGTGGCATGCCCCGCACCGGGATTCGCGCGCGCAAGCAGAAAGCGCCGCACCGCCAGCGCGGGCAGCAACACGGTCCACGGCAGGCACGCGCCGGCCGCGTACAGCCAGATCGTGCCCTTGGGCTCATGGTGGGCCTTGCCGTAGAGATCGCCACTCCAACCCGGCGTGGCAAAGCGGTGGAAATGCTCGCCGACGAAGAAGTACTCGAAGAAGCCCGGCGTCTTCATCTCGGCCGCCACGAACCAGGGGGCGGTGAGGGCCACCATCAGCAGGACACCCCGCACCCAGGGCAGTGCGGCCCACAGCACCCTCCAGCGCCCGTTCCATGCGGCCCACAGCAGCAGGGGCGTGCCCACCAGCACCAGGGCCAACGGCCCCTTCGCCAGGATGCCCACGGCGCCACCCAGAAAAGCCAGCCAGCCTTGTCGACGGCGCTGGCCCTCGTCAATGCCGGCCATCGCCAACCACGCACCCATGGTGGCCATCGTGGTGCCCAGCACCAAGGCCGCATCCGTCATCACGGCGCCACTGCTCAGGAAGAACAACAGCCCGGTCCCCAGCATCGCCGCGGCCATGAGCGCTTCGTGGGGTCGGCTGCCTTGATCTGATCCGCCGTCACCTCTCTGGGTCAATGAAGCCGCCCACTGCGCCGTGTGGCCGTTGCGCGCTACGTTCCACACGCACCAGGCCGTGGCCACGCCAGCCAGAAAGTGCGGCAGCCGCGCGGCGAATTCGTTGATGCCGAACCAGTCCAGGCTGGCTGCGGTCATCCAGAACGACAGGGGGGGCTTGCCCCAGAAGGGTACGCCATATTGATGCCAAGGCGTGATCCAGTCACCCAGCTCGGCCATCTTGCGGCCGATCTCGCCATACCGCCCTTCGGCGGGATCCATCAGGGGCAGCCAGGCCAACAGCACCAGGCGCAGCAACACGGCGGCGCCCAGGGCCAAGGCCAGCGCCTTGGTCAAGCGGCTCATGCCGAGGGTGACCGGCTCGCCAGCGTGGGGGCCGGTGGCGTGTATCGGGTGATGTCCTCGTCCAGGCCACGCTTGGTGTCCGCCGTGGGGTCAAACTGCCGTGCAGGCCAGTAGTCCTGAACGATGAACAGCGGCCGCTGCTTGGACTCGAGCCACAGCCGACCCAGATATTCACCCAGAAGCCCAATGGCCATCAACTGCATGCCGCCGAGCATGAGGATGACGACGATCAAGGTGGGGAAGCCTGGGACCGGATCACCCAGGAACAGGGCGCGCACCAGGTAGAACAAGCCCAACGCCAATGCGATCAAGGCGGTGAGCAAACCCAGCTTGGTGGCGAACTTCAGCGGCTGGATCGAAAACGCGGTGATGCCCTCGACCGCAAAGCGAGTGAGCTGTCGCGGGCTCCACTTGGTCGTGCCGGCGGCACGCTCGGCCACGTCGAATTCCAACGTCACCTGATGGAAACCGATCCAGGCGAACAGCCCCTTCATGAAGCGGTTTCGTTCGGGCAATCGGTTCAGCGCATCCACCGCGCGGCGGCTGAGCAGCCTGAAGTCGCCGATGTCGGCCGGGATGGGGGTGTCGCTCAGCGAATTGATGAGGCGATAGAACGCGCCGGCTGCGCGCCGTTTGGCCCAGGTCTCGTCGCCGCGCCCGCGCCGCTTCATGTTCACGATGTCGGCGCCCGCCTGCCAGGCGGCCACCATCTCGGGGATGTGCTCGGGCGGATGTTGGAGGTCGGCGTCCAGGATCACCACGGCCTGCCCCTGTGCGGCCTGCAGCCCCGCGCTCATGGCCTGCTCCTTGCCGAAGTTCCGCGAGAAGCGGATCACGCTGACGGCGGGGTCTGAGGCGGCCAAGCCGCGCAGCACGTCCGGTGAACCGTCGGTGCTGCCATCGTCCACGAAGAGCAACTCCACCGGCCCGCCCAGTTGGGCCGTGGCCGCTTTGAGGCGTGCGTGCAGCTTGGGCAACACTTCCTGCTCATTGAGCAGGGGGATCACCACCGACAAAAGGCAGCGGGCCCCGCCGAGTGGGGCAGGCGAGGCCAGGTGGGGCAGAGCAGGCGGCCCTTGGTCTGCTGCAGGGGGCGTCATCCCCACATGGTACGCGAGCCTTGCCTGCGCTCAGTGGCGCGCAGCCTTCAAGGACGCGGTGGCGGTGATCGCGCGGAGCGCGCCGTCGGCATCGATGCGTCCGGCACCGAACAGCGGATCGCGCCCGGGTTCTCCCAGGTCGAGTGCGGAAGACTCGAGCGCCTGGCGCAGTTCCTCACTGCTGGCCTGGGGGTATGCGGC
>JAIYCN010000101.1 GCA_027487995.1 Rubrivivax sp.
AGGAGCAGCCTTGGATGCCGACTGGGGACTTGGCGCGGTCTTCTTCGGTGTCGATTTCTGCGATGAATTCGATGATGGCTTCGAAGACGGTTTCGTCCCAGACTTCGCTGCCGGCTTGGCATTGCCTGATCGAGACTTGACCGGCGCGTTCTGCTTGGCTGGTGCGCTGGGCGCGCCGATCTGCCAACCCCAGGCGGGAAGGTTCACGCGGCCCAGGGCCTTTTGGGGCTGGTTGCTCAGGTTCACACTGATCTGCAGCCGCGCACCACGAGGCCCGCGACGCTTGAAGGTGACGACGTTGCCGTTGGTGTCGGGCACCCACTCCAAGCCGTCAAATGCCAATGGCGCCTGGAGTGCGGCGTTTGTGCTGCGCCATTTCAACAGGCGTGTGTAGAAGTCGGCCTGTGAGCGCATGCCCCAGTCGATGGGGTCCTTCTCGAAGAAGGCCAACCGCTTTCGACTGAACGACTCCTGCCCCGAATAAAGCAGCGGAATGCCCGGCAGCGTGGCCGTGAGCACGGCCATGGCCTGCGCGGCCTGCGGCGTGCGGTAGAGCTCTTCGTCCGACCCGTGCCAGCTGTTGATGTCGTGGTTGGTGATGAAGTTCATGCCGATGGAGCCCACCGGGTAGCGTTTCACCCGGTCGATCCACCAGTCGATCAACAACTGCTGAGGCGCCTGTCCGTCCAACTGCCCCTGCGCGATCTTCTGCAGGGTCTGCTGCAACTTCCAGTCGTAGGTGGCTTCGAATCCCACACGGTGCATGTCGGGCGCGTCGGCTTCGGCCAGCATGAACAGGGGGCCGTCCTGCTGCAGCACCTGCCGCGCCAACTCCCAGAAGCGGGGCGGCAGAAAGCCGGCCACGTCACAGCGGTAACCATCGAAGCCCACCTCGCGCCGCCACCAGCGCATGGCCTCCATCATGGCCACCCACAGTTCGTGCTGGCTGTAGTCGAGTTGCGCCACGTCTTCCCAATGCTCGGTGTCATTGGGGTCGTGTGGGTTGGCCTTCACCGCTTGAATCTCGCCAGCTTCATTGCGCCGGTACCACTGGGGGTTTTGCGTGACCCAGGGGTGGTCCCAGGCGGTGTGGTTGGCCACCCAGTCGAGGATGACCTTTAGCCCCAGGCGATGGGCCTGGTGGATGAGATCCTTGAGGTCATCCAGCGTGCCGAACTCGGGGTTGACGGCGGTGTAGTCGCGGATGGCGTAGTAGCTGCCCAGCGTCCCCTTGCGCTTGACTTCGCCGATGGGCTGTAGTGGCATCAGCCACACGATGCCCACGCCCAGCGCGCGGATGCGCGGCAGGTCGGCCGTGACCGCGCGCAGTGAGCCCTCGGGGCTGTGCTGGCGGATGTTGACTTCGTAGATGGCGCTGAAGGCGCTGCTTTCCACGGTGTGGCCCGCTGCTGCGCTGCTGCCTGAAGCCGTGGTTTGTGCGAATACCGGCGTGGCGAAGGTGGAGAGCGCGGACAGCGCCGGCAGGGCGGCGCACGATGTCAACAGTTGGCGTCGGTGCATGGGTTCGGTTCAGCGCACCCGCTTGTAGGTGGTGTAGCCGCGGTCCGCTTGGGTGTTGGGCTGCAGGAGCCGCGTTTCCCACGGCTGCAGGCTCACCTCCAACAGGCCTGCCAGGAAAGGCGTGTGGCCGCGTTCAGGTTGCAGAAGATCATTCACCGCCGAATTGTTCATCAACTTGGAGTTGGCCACGAGCACGGTTTCAGTGACTGGCTCATCCGATGGGTTGGCCAGCACGATCACCGTTTCGGCCACGCGGTCGGTGTGGCGTTCGAAAGCCAGCAGCCGCTCGCATTCAATGGCGCGCCAATCGCCCACGCGCAGGGCGCGCTGGCGGCGGCGCAGGGCGATAAGTTGCTTGGTCCACTGCAGGGTGGCATTACTCCCGTGGACCAGGTCCCAGCGCATCGGCGCACGCATTTCCGGGTCGCCGCCGCCGTCCATGCCCAGTTCGCTGCCGTAGTAGAGGTTGGGTGCGCAAGGCAGCGTGAACTGCAGCACTTGCGCCAGGCGGCGTGCGCGCTCGTCGGGCAGGGCGTTGGTCAGGCGGATGGTGTCGTGGTTGTCCAGCATCAGCCAGGACTTCAGCAGCGGCTCCACGCCGCACTCAGCCACCATGCGGCCGATCATGCGCATTGCGAGCGTGGGTGTCATGCGCCCACCCAGGCAGCGCAGGATGACTTCGCGCAGGCTGAAGTTCATCACGCCGTCCACCGCGGGGAACCATTCCTTGGGCCAGTTCCACAATTCGCCCACCACCAGTGAGCCTGGCTTCTCATCATGCGCGGCCAGCGTAAGCGCGTGGAGCAGATCCATGCCGATGTCGTGCGCCACGTCCAGCCGCCAGCCGTCCACGCCGTCGCGCAGGTAGCCGCGCACCACGGAGTCCCGGTCGCCCCACAGCCAGGCCTGCACCGCGGGGTTCTCCATGTTCAGTTCGGGCAGGTTCTCGGCCTGCATCCATGATCGCGCACCACCCGGCATGTCCTCGCCGAAGATGAACCAGTTCCGCCAGGGGCTGGCGGGGTTGGTCTTCGCGTCCTGAAACCGCGCTGCATTGCGGCCCATATGGTTGAACACGCCGTCCAGCACCAGCTTCATGCCGTGGCGGTGCAGGTCTTCGGCCAGGGCCTTCACATCCTGGCGGGTGCCGTATTCGGGTGAGACTTCTGCGTAGTCCAGCGCGTCGTACTTGTGGTTGGTGTAGGCCAG
>JAIYCN010000112.1 GCA_027487995.1 Rubrivivax sp.
CGGCCATCGCACACGAGGCCGGCCTGCCCCTGCTGGTGGACTCCACCTTCACCACGCCGTGGCTGATGAAGCCCATCGACCTGGGCGCGGATCAGGTGTTCCATTGGGCCACCATATTTCTCTGCGGGCACGGCACCGTGGTGGGCGGCGCCGTGCTGGACGGCGGGCGCTTTGATTGGTCTGCCAGTGGCCGCTTTCCAGAACTGAGCGAACCCTATGAAGGCTTTCACGGCATGAACTTCGCCGAGGAAAGCTCCGTGGGGGCCTTTCTGCTGCGCGCACGGCGCGAAGGCCTGCGCGACTTCGGCGCCTGCATGAGCCCCCACACGGCCTGGCTCATCCTGCAGGGCATCGAGACGCTGCCGCTGCGCATGGAGCGCCACGTGGCCAACACCCGGCGCATCGTGGAGTTCCTGTGCAGCCACCCGATGGTGCAGGACGTGGGCTACCCGGAACTGCCTTCGCACCCCGACCATGCGCTGGCTCAACGCCTGTTGCCGCGCGGAGCCGGTGCGGTGTTCAGCTTCAACCTGAAGGGCTCACGGGCGCAGGGCCGCGCGTTCATCGAAGCGCTGAAGATCTTCTCGCACCTGGCCAATGTGGGGGACTGCCGGTCCCTGGTGATCCACCCGGCCTCCACCACCCACTTCCGCATGAGCGACGAGGCGCTGGCCATCAGCGGCATTGGCCCGGGCACCATCCGGCTGTCCATCGGCTTGGAGTCGGCGGATGACTTGATCGACGACCTGAAGCGCGCCTTCAAGGTGGCCGAGAAGGCCGGAGGTGCCGCATGATCATCGACCTTGGAGAACGCCAGGCCTACGCCTACACGGGCGGCAAGCCCTTCGACCCTGCCCTGCCCTGCGTGGCCTTCATCCACGGCGCCCTGCACGACCACAGTGCCTGGACCCTGCCGGCACGCTGGCTGGCGCACCACGGCCACTCGGTGTTGGCCGTGGACCAGCCCGGCCACATGCGCAGCACCGGCCCGGTGTGCGCAGATGTACCCGCCATCGCCCAGTGGTTGCTGCAGGTCCTCGACAAGGTGGGTGCGCAGCAGGTGACGCTGGTGGGGCACAGCATGGGTTCGCTCATCGCGTTGGAGGCCGCCGCACAGGCGCCAGGGCGCGTTCAGACGCTCGTGATGGTGGGCACGGCCTACCCCATGGTGGTCTCACCGGCCTTGCTGGAAGCCGCCGAGCAGCGGCCAGCCCAGGGCATTGCCATGGTCAACAGTTTTTCCATCAGCACCTGGGCCTCCAAGCCCGGCTACCCCGGCCCCGGCTTCTGGCTGCATGGCGGCAACCGTGCGCTGATGCACCGTGTGCTCGCCTCCAACGCGCAAACGAATCTGTTCAGCCACGACTTCCGCTTGTGCAACGAGTATCGGGGCGCCGAGGATGCGATGCCGCGCGTGAAAGCCCGCACGCATCTGGTGCTGGGTGAGCGCGACCAGATGACCATGCCCAAGGCCACGGCCACGTTGCGCCAGGGCCTGTCGGCGCAGGTGCACACCGTGGCCGCGGGGCACGGCCTGATGCACGAAGACCCTGAAGATTTCCTGCGCGCCCTGCGCGCCATCACAGCATCTGCTGCAGGGTGAGGCGCCGCGCCAGCAGCGCCTGATGCCAGGCCTCGTTGCCGGCCTGCGGCGCCAGCAGCCAGGCCTGCACCGGCAGGTCCATGGGGCATTGGCTGGGATGCAGGCGCAACAGGTAGCCCGCAGGGGCTTCCGGGCCCCCATCCGCGCTGCGCACCAACCAGCCCCAGCTCACCATCTCATCCGCCACCGTGCGCACCTCCAGCGGGTCAGCACGAAGTTCGCGCACCAGGGCCGTCAGGTCCAGTGTCGGTGCAGCTGTGTCGCGCGCGTGTGCAAGGGTCCGCATAAGGCGCAAGGCCAGGGTGAAACGCGCACCGGGCAACCGGTCATCCAGGGCCGGCAAGCCTCCATGGCGAGCCGGGGCGGCAGCGGCCAGCACCGCGCCTGACAACACGATCACCCACACGATGTAGATCCACAGCAGCAGGATCGGCAAGGTGGCAAAGGCGCCGTATACCGCGGCGAATACCGACAGCGAACTCACATACCAACCCAGCGCCGCCTTGGCCGCGGTGAAGGCCAGCACCACGAACACCGCACCGATCAAGGCGTCCCTCCACTGCACCGGCGTGTTGGGCAAGTAGCGGTACAGCATGACCACACCGCCCAGCAAGGCCAACAGTTCCAGTGCATCGATGGCCAGTTCCAGCACCACGGGCATCACTGGTCCCCACCCGCGAGAGGCCGTGAAGGCGTAGGACGCCGCAGTGAAACTGATCCCCATGAGCAAGGGCCCCAGGGTCATCGCGGCCAGGTAGATCATGATCCGGGCACTGAAGGGCCGCGGCTGCCGCACGCGCCAGATGCGGTTGAGCGCCCGGTCAATGGTGAGCATCATCACCAAGGCCGAGAGCACCACACCGGCCACACCCAAGGCCCCCAGCCGTGCTGCCTTGCCCGCAAATTCGGAGACCGTGCGCAGCACTGGCCGCGCGATCGAATCGGGCACCAGGGACTGCAGGAAGAACCGCTCCAGGCCCTCCTGAAAACTGCCGAACACCGGGAAGGCACTGAACAGCGCCAGGGCCACGGTCAGCAAGGGCACCAGCCCCAGCAGCGTGGTGAAGGTGAGGCTGCCGGCCACCTGCCCCAGTCGGGCATCCCGAAACCGCGCCCGCAGCAGTTGCCAGAGCCCTTTGAACGTCTCTCCGTGGATCATCCGCCTATCATGCCAGTCATGAGCTCCCGCCCTGACCTCGAGGCATCGCCTTCATCCCATCCGTCCGTCACCCCTCCCGCGGCCGCAGCGGCCGACCACGTGGTTCGCACCACGCGGGCCCTGTCGATTGCCAGCCTCTTGGGCCTGATCGTCCTGGGTCTGGCCTGGGAACTGGTGCTGGCCCCCACGGGCAACCGCACGCTGGTGCTCAAGGTGGTGCCGCTTCTGTTCCCCTTGTTCGGGCTGCTCAAGCACCGCATGTACACACACCGGTGGGTGAGCCTGCTGGTGTGGCTGTATTTCACGGAAGGCGTGGTGCGCGCCACGTCCGACCCCTACCCCTCATCACTGCTCGCCTTCATTGAAGTGCTGCTGTGCCTGGTGCTGTTCACAGCCAGCGCCGTGCATGTGCGTTGGCGCATCAAGCAGGCCAAGGCGCGGGGTGAATTGGTGCAGGACGCCGCCACCTGAACAGACGAGCGTCCTCCCATGAGCCAATTGCCTGACCCGTTGCTGGATGCCCTGCGCGCCGTTGTCGGCCCGGCCCATGTGCTCACAGGCCCTGGCCTGGAGGGCTTCGAGCGCGATTGGCGCAAGCGCTACCACGGCCGCGCCCGCGCGGTGGTGCGGCCTGCGAATGCGCAGGAGGTGGCCCAGGTGGTGCAGTGCTGCGCCCAGCACCACGCACCCATCGTGACCCAGGGCGGCCACACCGGGCTGGTGGGAGGTGGCACACCGGACGACAGCGGTACGCAGGTGGTTCTCTCGCTGCAGCGGATGAACCGAATCCGCAGCATCGATGCCGACAACCTCACCATGACCGTGGAGGCCGGCTGCATCCTGCAGTCCGTGCAGGCGGCAGCAGCCGAACAGTCGCTGTTGTTCCCCCTCAGCCTGGCGGCAGAAGGGAGCTGCACCATCGGCGGCAACCTGGCGACCAATGCCGGCGGCACGCAGGTGCTGCGCTACGGCAACGCACGCGACTTGTGCCTGGGCCTGGAGGTGGTCACCGCCGAAGGCGAGGTGCTGCAGGGCCTCTCCGGCCTGCGCAAGGACAACACGGGCTACGACCTGCGGGATCTCTACATCGGCAGCGAAGGAACCCTGGGCATCATCACCGCCGCGACGCTGAAG
Organism: Rubrivivax sp.; assembly: GCA_027487995.1. Lineage (GTDB taxonomy): Bacteria > Pseudomonadota > Gammaproteobacteria > Burkholderiales > Burkholderiaceae_C > RFTU01. Next base: position 3,897 of record JAIYCN010000112.1, read on the forward strand.
CTCGTGCCCATGCCGGCGGCCTCTCAGAGCGCACTGGCCACTTGCGCAGACCCCGCGCAAGCCTTGGCCTTGCTGCGCCTGGCCCGCGCTCGATTGGGGGCCACGCTCACCGGTTTTGAGGTGATGAACGCGCTCTCACGGGAGTTGGTGGCGCGTCACCTGCCCCGGATTCCGCAACCGCTGTGGCCAGGTGCGCCTGCACAGCCCCTCGCGCCCTGCCCGGCCTGGAGCGTGCTGATCGAGCAGTCGGACGATGAGGGACCCGAGCAAGGTCAACAACGTCTGGAGGGGCTGTTGGCCGCCGCCCTTGAAGAGGGTTTGATCGATGACGCCGTGGTGGCCAAGAACCTGAGTGAGTCGCGCGCGCTGTGGCACTTGCGGGAGGCCATTCCCTTGGCGCAGGCCGAGGAAGGCCTGAACATCAAGCATGACATCGCATTGCCCGTCTCCCGGATTCCCGCCTTCATCGAAGAGACAGACGCCGCCTTGCAGGTGCGGCACCCGGGCTGCCGCCTGGTGAACTTCGGACACTTGGGCGACGGCAATCTCCACTACAACGTGCAGGCACCCGCAGGGGTCTCCGCTGCCGACTTCCTGGCTCAGCAGGAATCCTCCATCAACAGCTTGGTGTACGACGCCGTGCAGGCGCACGAGGGCTCGATCTCCGCCGAGCATGGCATTGGAAGGCTCAAGCGGGATGAAATGGCGGCGCGCAAGTCGCCGGTGGCACTGGGACTGATGAAGCGGCTCAAGCAGGCGCTCGACCCTCAAGGCATCCTGAACCCGGGGCGCGTGGTCTGACGAGAAGCGTGAGGTTCAGCGCGGCTCGGCCAGCCCGGGCCGTCAGAGCACCGCATCGCGGTCACTGCAGCGGACCGCCCAATCCCTTGGGCACGGGCAGCGGCACCACCTCAATCCCTTCTTCTTGCAGCGACTCGCGCTCCTCGGCCGAGGCTTGACCACGAATTCCACGCTCAGGCGACTCACCGTAATGAATGCGTCGGGCCTCTTCGGCGAAACGCCCGCCCACGTCCTCGGTGTGCTCGATCACATGGCGCATGGCCTTTAGCCAGGCCTTTTGCATCAATGCCATGGTGGCGGCGGCTTCCGGTGAGGGTGGCCGCGCCGGCAAATGCAGCGTGGCCGATTCTTCAGCACCCTCTGCTGCAGCCTCATCAGCCGGGCGATCCTCGATGGGTCGGTCACCCGCCCCACGCAGATTCAGCCGCGGGGCGCTCAGGCGCTTGCTGATGGCGCGAGACGCACAGAAGGGACACTCCAGCAAACCGCCCTGCTGCTGTTGCAGGTAGTCGTCATCCGACCCAAACCATCCCTCGAAGGAATGGCCCGCTTCGCAGCCCAGGTCGAACACTTTCATTGCGCACATGATAGGTTCAGCCTTGTGAACCCGTTGGCGTGAGGGTCGATGGCGGCGCGGCAATGCCCAATTCGGCACACCAGGCTTCAGCCGATTGCCAGCGCGGCTGCCAACGGCCACTGGCCCCATGCTCCAGCCACAGCAGGCCGATCTGCGTCTTGGCGTCGGTGAGATCGCCCCGCGCGGCCAGGTTGCGCAGCGTCTCCAGGTCCACCTCGCAGACATCCAACAACTCGTCGGCATCCAACTGCGCCGCACCGGCCTGCAGATCGCGTGCGAACCAGATTTCGATGAACTCATCGGAGTAGGCCGCGGCATTGTGCAGGCGCCCGGCCAGGGCCCACTGCCCTGCGCGATAGCCGGTTTCCTCGAAGAGTTCGCGCTGCCCGGTCAGGAACGGGGGTTCACCGGGGTCGATCTTGCCCGCCGGAAACTCCAACAGCACCTGCTGCAGCGGATAGCGGTACTGCCGCTCCATCACGAATCGGTTCTCGCTCAAGAGCGGCACCACCATCACCGCCCCCGGATGGCGGATGTACTCGCGCTGCACCATCGAACCCGTGGACAAACGGGCCTGGTCGCGGAACACCTGCAGGAACGAACCCTTGAGCACCTGCTCCGAAGAGACGGGCTCTTCGCGCAGACGTTGCTCTTCAGGCTTCATCGGCGGCCGTTGCAGCCGGGCGCCGCCGGCGCAGATAGCGCCAGACAAAACCCGGGAAGGCAAAGGTGAGGAAAAGGCAGCCCATGGCCGCGTAGAAGGGCCAGCCCTGTGGGTGGCGTTGCCCCAGATTGGCTTCCAAGAGAAAGCCCAGGCCCATGCAAAGGCCGCAGCCCAACACCAGTTCCAGCAGGCGCCAGCCCAGGTGTTTGTTCTCACGGCGCGGGCCCACCACGAACAGGCGCTCGTTGACGAAGGGCAGATTGGCCAGCAGCAAGCCCACCACCAGCACCAGCATCACTTCGTCAGCACTGTTCATGAAAGCATGTTTCCTGTGGCGGGCATCAGGTGGCCAACGCGCGCACCACGGCGTCGCGGCACAGCGCCATCAGGCCACCGGGCAGCAGACCAAAGGCCAGCACCGCCACCCCATTGGCCACCAACAGCATGCCTGCAGAACCATAGGGGCGGTCGATCACGGGCAAGGTGGGCTCGTCGAAGAACATCACCTTGACCACGCGCAGATAGTAGAAGGCCGCCACCAGGCTCAGCAGCACCGCCACCACCGCCAGCACGATGTAGGCGGTCTGTCCCGTGGTCACCAGGGTCTGCAGCACCGCCAGCTTGGCGTAGAAGCCCATGGTGGGCGGGATGCCGGCCAGCGAAAACATGAACACCGCCATCACGCCGGCCATCCAGGGACGGCGCTTGGCCAGGCCGGCGAGGTCGGCAATCTGCTCGCTCTCGAAACCGTCGCGGGACAGCAGCATCACCAGACCGAAACTGCCCAAGGTGGTCAGCACATAGGTGACCATGTAGAACATGGCCGAGCTGTAGGCGTTGCCCGC